>NZ_JBGCUL010000388.1:0-4163 GCF_054177685.1 Pseudomonas sp. P5_A2_2 | reverse complement strand
CTCCTACAGGGAATTGGTGGTGTGGCGGATGATTGTTTCAGGCACAAAAAAGCCGCGTATCAAACGCGGCTTTTTCTTGGGCGTGTCTTACACGTTAAACCAGAAGTCATAGGGTGCAGGCCTTATAAGATCTAGGTTCTAGTGCGGTTCAATTTGCGTCATACCCGGTTTAGCGCCCAGTATTGACGCTGCATATGATTTTACTTTCACAGAGGTTGCGTTGCTCTCGGCACGCGGAGGCATTTGACCCAACGTCCTGGTTCGTTTGCTAACAAGATTTTGCTTGAAGTGACTAGCGGCGACGGGCCGAAATCGGCCAAAAACAGCCATTCGTGGAGGACCGCTTTCAGCCGATTTCTGCTTTCCACAACCGGTTGAGTCATGAACGTTGGCTTCTGTATAGCCGCGAAAGCCGACGCACCAAGTGTCCATCCAGACGAGCCAGCCTTCGGGTGTGGTGGTTCGGCCAGGATGAATCAGCCTCACCCTGCTCGCGACAGTGTGAGCGACCACATCCAGACGCTCAAAAACGCGAGCAATAAGAAGGCGAGCACGCTTGGCCTCAGGGGCATGGGATACCCATTAACGAGAACCTCGGGGCGAATAATTATGCGCCCCAGTTGTGCCAAGGCCATCAGTGCGTAGACGGTGCCGGCCACTCGCAGCCCAATGATCCGGGATTTCATGCTGTTCTCCTCGATCTGATCATGAACGTAACAGGCGAGCAAAAGCATTGTTTTTGCCAGCCCAGTGAACGAAGCCGCGAAGGGGCTCCAGCCCTGGCGTGTTCCTTCCCACAACTCGGCAACCACTATCCACCCCTGGCTTTCACTAAAGGTCGGGGACCAATCTCCAGCGTACTCGACGGGTGTAATCGCCATACCCTGCAAGCTCGGACCGCGACAGCCGATCTTTCCATGCTGTGCGCAAGATGAGTAACGCCGACGCCAGCGCACCGGCCACCAGTGCCCAGAAAGAACCCAGCGCAAGGGCCATGCCGAAGAACAGGAACAGCGCGGCGATGTACCCGGGGTGACGCACGAAACGGTAAGGGCCGCTATCGATCACGCGCTGATACCGCTTGGTCTGGATGCGTACACCTGGCTCGAAGAACGGGTTCACCGCTCACAATACCTGCCGAAATCTTTACGACATTTCTACGCCGGACTCACCAGAATAGTCAGCGTTTTTACACGGCTGTGGCTAGTCTGTTGCTTATCGTAAAAGGACGCTCAATATGACCAATAAAGTGTCGTTGTTGAGAAATAAGTCGGAAAAACTCACCTCGCCACAGGGGTATTTACTGACCATCCTCGCCTGCAGCGCAATGACACTTTTAGCCACACCGCTGCTCTCTTATCTCGACTTGGCCAATATCGTGATGCTGTTCCTGCTGACCGTGCAACTGGTGGCGGCAAAGCTAGGGCGCAATCAAGCCATTTTGGCCTCAGTTCTCAGCGTTTTACTCTTTGACTTCTTTTTCGTACCGCCACGTTTTTCTCTGGCAGTCAGCAACATCCAGTATCTGGTCACGTTTGGCGTCATGCTGGTGACCGCATTGACGACCGCGCAGCTTGCCGCCGGACTGAAACAAAGGGCACAACAATCTCACTTCCGCGAAAAACAAACGCAGGCGCTGTATCAACTGGCCCGCCAACTGGCCGGAACCCTCACCGTTGGACAGGTAGTGGACATTGGCCAGTCCTTCATCAAGACGCAATTCGATGCACAGTCAGTCATCTTGCTGCCCAATGAACAAGAAGTGCTGAGCAACTCGCCTAAGCCCGGATCTCCGCTGGTTGAAATGCGCCTTGCCCAGGTCGCGCTGGAGAGTGGACAACTGGTGCGTAACGACGAACTCAACAGCATGGGCTATGCGCCGCTGTATCTGCCCTTGCGGTCGTCGATGCGCACTCGGGGTGTACTTGCAGTCAAATTCGCAGAAGGCTCGCCAAAACTCTCAAGCAATGCCCTATCACTATTAGAGACCCTCGCGTCCCTGATCGCAGTCGCGGTCGAACGCCTGCATTACGTCGAAGTAGCGCAAACCACTGAAGTTAATATGCTGACAGAGCGCCTACGCGGCTCCATTCTCGCGGCGCTATCGCACGATCTTCGTACGCCGTTAACCGCAATGGTTGGCTTGGCTGACTCGTTATCGCTTATCCAGCCGGCGTTGCCTGCGATGGCCTTGGAAACTGCTCAGGCCTTGCACGAGCAGGCCGCGCGCCTGGCGGGTCTAGTCAGCAACCTTCTGGATATGGCCCGGCTGAATGCTGGTGAAGTCACCTTGCGGCGTGAGTGGCAGCTGCTTGAAGAGGTAATTGGTGCCAGCATCAAATTGCTTGGCAGCGCATTGACTGAACATCCCATCAAAGTGACCCTCCCAAAGGGGTTGCCGCTGCTCAACTATGACGCAGTCCTGATCGAACGGGTCCTCTGCAACCTGCTTGAAAATGCTGCGAAGTATTCGCCTCAAGGTAGTGCTATTGAATTGGTGGCCATACAGAATGACGACAACATAGAGGTCCGTGTCGAAGACCTTGGTCCAGGGTTTTCGAGCAAACAAAGCGACGATCTATTCAAGATATTCGTCCGAGGGGAAGGCGCATCTGACAAACCGGGGACAGGGCTTGGGTTGGCCATTTGCAAAGCCATTGTGGAAGCGCATAGCGGACGGATCAGCGCCGACAATCGACCAGGCGGTGGAGCCAGCGTCAGCTTTACCCTGCCCAAAGGGACACCACCGATTGTTGAGGAAGAGCAGCCATGATCTCGACCTCAGCCAAAGTTCTGGTTATTGAAGACGAGAAGCAAATCCGTCGTTTCGTTCGGCTGGCACTGGAAGCAGAAGGTTGCCAGGTGGCTGAAGCTGAAACGATGAGCCACGGCCTGATCGAAGCGGGAACGAGAAAGCCCGATCTGCTGATTCTCGACCTAGGTCTACCGGATGGAGACGGCATCGACCTGATACGGGACMTACGTAGTTGGTCCGATGTTCCGGTACTGATTCTGTCTGCACGATCGCAGGAAAACGACAAGATCGATGCCTTGGATGCCGGGGCCGACGACTACCTGACCAAGCCCTTCAGTGTTGGCGAGCTGCGTGCAAGGGTTCGCGCGCTGCTGCGACGCCGTAGTCGAAGTGCGGAAGCGGCTTCACCGATTATCGAGTTCGGCACCATCAGCGTGGATTTATCGCGCCGACTGGTGGTCCGTGACGGCGAGACGATTCACCTCACTCCGATTGAATATCAACTGCTTTCTTCCCTGCTGGGGCAACCCGGCAAGGTCCTGACCCAACGCAGTTTGCTGCGGGAAATCTGGGGGCCAGCCTATGTCGAGAGCAGTCACTACCTACGCGTTTATGTCGGGCACTTGCGCCAGAAGCTCGAAGACGATCCGACTCAACCCAAATATTTTCTGACAGAAACAGGCGTGGGTTACCGCTTCCAGCCTTGAGGGGACTTGCATGCAAGACGAACAAGGCAAAAAACGTCTGGCCACATTGACGCTGGCTGCGCTAGGCATTGTCTATGGCGACATTGGTACCAGCCCGCTTTACTCCCTCAAGGAAGTATTCGGTAGTGCTCACCATCCGGTCGCCATTACCCCGGAAAATGTACTGGGAGTTTTGTCCCTGTTTTTTTGGTCGCTGATCATTGTGGTCACGCTGAAATATGTGGTCTTCATCATGCGGGCCAATAACAAGGGCGAAGGTGGCATCATCGCGCTAATGACCCTGGCCTTGCAGAAAGGTGTGGAGCGTTCCTGGCAGCAAAAACTGCTGGTTACTCTCGGGCTTTTCGGTGCGGCGCTGTTTTACGGGGACGGGGTCATTACCCCAGCAATTTCAGTGCTCTCGGCTGTCGAGGGATTGGAAATCATCACGCCCACGTTCAAGCCTTACATCATCCCCATTACCGTGGCCATTTTGATTGGCCTGTTCGCCTTTCAGCGCAAGGGCAGCGCCGGCGTAGGGGCCCTGTTTGGGCCGGTGATGCTGCTCTGGTTTGCCGTTCTGGCGGTATTGGGTGCTGCCGCCATTATTGGCAATCCGTCAGTACTCGCGGCCATCAACCCGCTGCATGCCATGCACTTTCTACTTGGGAACTCCATCCTTGGCTTTCTCGCCTTGGGTGCAGTGGTTCTATGCATTACCG
>NZ_JBGCUL010000387.1:0-4171 GCF_054177685.1 Pseudomonas sp. P5_A2_2 | reverse complement strand
GTTCCAGGGTCGTTCGTACAAGGCTTATCGCGGCATGGGTTCGCTGGGCGCCATGTCCCAGGCCCAGGGTTCCTCCGACCGTTACTTCCAGGACTCCTCGGCAGGCGCCGAGAAGCTGGTTCCGGAAGGCATCGAAGGGCGTGTTCCGTACAAGGGCACCCTGAGCGCGATCATCCACCAGTTGATGGGCGGCCTGCGCTCCTCGATGGGCTACACCGGCAGTGCCGACATCGAAGAGATGCGCACCAAGCCTGAGTTCGTGCGGATCACCGGCGCCGGCATGGCCGAATCCCACGTTCACGACGTGCAGATCACCAAAGAAGCGCCAAACTACCGCGTAGGTTGAGCCTTCAAGCAACAAGCTAAGCAACCGGGGCTGTTTTATTCAGCCCCGAGTTGTTTCTGAATCACGACTGTTTCCGAATTTTTTAGACGAGACTGAATCATGGCCCTCGACATTCACGCTCACCGCATCCTGATCCTCGACTTCGGTTCCCAGTACACCCAGCTGATCGCCCGCCGCGTGCGTGAAATCGGCGTGTACTGCGAACTGCACCCGTTCGACATGGACGAAGATGCGATCCGCGAATTCGCTCCTAAAGGCGTCATCCTCGCCGGCGGCCCGGAGTCGGTTCACGAAGCCAACAGCCCTCGCTGCCCGCAAGCCGTCTTCGACCTGGGCGTGCCGGTCTTCGGTATCTGCTACGGCATGCAGACCATGGCCGAGCAACTGGGCGGCAAGGTTGAAGGTTCCGAGCTGCGTGAGTTTGGTTATGCCCGCGTTGACGTGGTCGGCAAGAGCCGCCTGCTCGACGGCATCGAAGACCACATCGACGCCGACGGCCTGTTCGGCCTCGACGTGTGGATGAGCCACGGTGACAAGGTCACCCGCATGCCGGAAGACTTCCACATCCTGGCCAGCACCCCGAGCTGCCCGATCGCCGGCATGTTCAGCGACGAGCGTCGCTACTACGGCGTGCAGTTCCACCCTGAAGTGACCCACACCAAGCAGGGCGGTCGCATCCTGTCGCGCTTCATCCTCGACATCTGCGAGTGCGAAGCACTGTGGACGCCGTCGAAAATCGCTGAAGACGCCATCGCCCAGGTGCGCGCCCAGGTCGGTACCGACAACGTCCTGCTCGGCCTGTCCGGCGGTGTGGACTCGTCCGTGGTTGCCGCGCTGCTGCACAAGGCCATCGGCGACCAGCTGACCTGCGTGTTCGTCGACAACGGCCTGCTGCGCCTGCACGAAGGCGAGCAAGTGATGGCCATGTTCGCCGAGAACATGGGCGTCAAGGTGATCCGCGCCAACGCCGAAGAGCAGTTCCTGGGCAACCTGGCCGGCGAAGCCGACCCGGAGAAGAAGCGCAAGATCATCGGTCGTACCTTCATCGACGTGTTCGATGCCGAATCCTGCAAGCTGGACAACATCAAGTACCTGGCCCAGGGCACCATCTACCCGGACGTGATCGAGTCGGCTGGCGCGAAAAGCGGCAAGGCCCACGTGATCAAGTCGCACCACAACGTGGGCGGCCTGCCGGAAGAAATGAACCTCAAGCTGGTTGAACCGCTGCGCGAGCTGTTCAAGGACGAAGTCCGTCGTCTGGGCCTGGAACTGGGCCTGCCGTACGACATGGTCTACCGTCACCCGTTCCCGGGCCCGGGCCTGGGCGTGCGGATCCTCGGTGAAGTGAAGAAGGAATACGCCGACCTGCTGCGTCGCGCCGACCACATCTTCATCGAAGAACTGCGCAAGGCCGACTGGTACCACAAGGTCAGCCAGGCATTCGTGGTATTCCAGCCGGTGAAATCGGTTGGCGTGGTCGGCGATGGCCGCCGTTACGCCTGGGTCGTGGCCCTGCGTGCCGTGGAAACCATCGACTTCATGACCGCGCGTTGGGCACACCTGCCTTACGAACTGCTGGAAACCGTCAGCGGCCGCATCATCAATGAAATCGAAGGCATCTCCCGCGTCACCTACGACGTATCGAGCAAGCCGCCAGCGACCATTGAGTGGGAATGATCCCGCGCCAGCCCTGAGGGCTTGAGCGCCGGATAAAAAGCCGTGTGAACGAGAGTTCACACGGCTTTTTGCATTGCTGCGGGATTCTTCCTGCGGCCCGTCGTCACGCCCGCTTTGCTGTTTCTTTCACAATTGCGGGTGTATCGTATTCGCCTTTTGCGGGCCCCAGGCCTGTCGCTGATCCGTGAGGTAGTTGAGTTCATGTCCTTTACCCGTCGCCAAATCCTCGGTGGCCTGGCCGGTCTTGTTGTCGTTGGCTTTGGAGCGGGAGGCGCGTCACGTTACTGGCTGGGCAAGATGGCCGACGCCGAGGCGGGCCACGATTACGAGCTGATCGCAGCGCCGCTGGATGTGGAACTGGTAGCCGGGCACAAGACTCAGGCCTGGGCGTTCGGCCCGTCCGCACCGGGCACTGAGTTGCGCGTGCGTCAGGGCGAATGGCTGCGGGTACGCTTCATCAACCACCTGCCGGTCGCCACCACCATTCACTGGCACGGCATTCGTCTGCCGCTGGAAATGGATGGCGTGCCATACGTCTCGCAACTGCCGGTGCTGCCGGGTGAATACTTTGACTACAAATTCCGCGTGCCGGACGCCGGCAGCTATTGGTATCACCCACACGTGAACAGCAGTGAGGAACTCGGTCGTGGCCTGGTCGGTCCGTTGATCATCGACGAACGCGAGCCGACCGGATTCAAGTACGAGAAGACCTTGAGTCTGAAGAGCTGGCATGTCGACGACGTCGGCAATTTCGTCGAGTTCAGCATTCCCCGGGAAGCGGCCCGTGGCGGTACGGCGGGGCGGCTGTCGACGATCAACGGTGTGCCGCAAGCGGTAATCGACCTGCCCGCCGGGCAAATCACCCGCGTGCGCCTGCTCAACCTCGACAACACCCTGACCTATCGTCTGAACATTCCTGGCGTCGAAGCGCAGATCTATGCGCTGGACGGCAACCCGATCGAGCCGCGTCCACTGGGTAAGGAATACTGGCTCGGTCCGGGCATGCGCATTTGCCTGGCGATCAAGGCCCCGCCGGCCGGTGAGGAGCTGTCGTTACGCAACGGTCCGGTGCGTCTGGGCACATTCCGTTCGGTGGCCAATACCGATGCGCCGACCGAGTGGCCGCCGGCACTGCCTGCCAATCCGATCGCCGAACCGGACCTGGCCAATGCCGAGAAACTCAACTTCAATTTCGAATGGGTCGGCTCGGTATCGGTCAACGTCGAAAACGGCAAGCCGCCCAGCCTGTGGCAGATCAACGGCAAGGCGTGGGACATCAGCGACAAGACCTGCGCCGACCGCCCGATTGCCAAGCTCGAGAAGGGCAAGAGCTACATTTTCGAATTGAAGAACATGACTCAGTACCAGCACCCGATTCACCTGCATGGCATGAGCTTCAAGGTCATCGCCTCGAACCGGCACAAGGTCATTCCGTATTTCACCGACACCTACCTGCTGGGCAAGAACGAGCGCGCGCAGGTAGCGCTGGTGGCGGATAACCCGGGTGTATGGATGTTCCACTGCCATGTGATCGACCACATGGAAACCGGCCTGATGGCCGCCATTGAGGTGGCGTGATGCGTCAGATTCGTCCTGCCGCCATCATCGACCGCAGCCGTGATCGCGAATTCATGCGCGAAGCCCTGGCGCTGGCAGCCCAGGGCGCGGCCCTCGGCGAGGTACCGGTGGGCGCGGTGCTGGTGCAGGACGGGGAAATCATCGGGCGCGGTTTCAATTGCCCGATCAGCGCCAGCGACCCGAGCGCTCACGCCGAGATGGTCGCCATCCGCGCTGCCGCCCAGGCCGTCAGCAACTACCGCCTGCCGGGCAGCACGCTGTACGTGACCCTGGAGCCTTGCAGCATGTGCGCAGGCTTGATCGTGCATTCGCGGATTGCGCGGGTGGTGTACGGCGCGCTGGAGCCGAAAGCCGGGATTGTGCAGAGCCAGGGGCAGTTCTTTACCCAGGGCTTTTTGAATCACCGGGTGTTGTATGAGGGTGGGGTGTTGGCGGAGGAATGTGGGGCGGTGCTCAGCGAATTCTTCAAAGCCCGCCGCGCCAAGCCTTCAGACTGAACACCGAACCCCTGTAGGAGCGAGCCTGCTCGCGATGGTATATCAGCTACATTGATGCCGACTGACACACCAT
>NZ_JBGCUL010000386.1:0-4173 GCF_054177685.1 Pseudomonas sp. P5_A2_2 | reverse complement strand
TGGTCGGGCTGCCCGGAACGAACAGCGGATCGTCCGGCTGCAGCGGAATGAACACCGTGCCGCTGCCGCCCTTGGTCACCAGGTCGAGACCGTGGTCGAAGAACTGACCGAAGAAGGTCATCCAGGTATTGAACGGCGCGGACAGGCCTGCGTCCGGCGCCACGTTAGGCATGAAAAAGGTCTGGAACGTCGTGCCGTCAGTACGGGTTCCAGTAACCACCTGCGCACCGTCCTTCAAGACATCGTCAACCGTGCCGAGGATGCCATCCAGACCGGGATCGAACGTGGCCGCGACCGCCGCCGGGTTGGTGGCGGTGTTGTCGGCGACCAAATTGCTGATGGTGCGCGGCTGCGAGTCGTTCACCAGGCCGCTGGTCTGGGCGTAAGTGGTGCCCGCCTCCGCCGTATCGAACTGCGCCGGAACCAGTCGCGGGAAGATCGTGTCGGCTGCACCGAACTCGTTCTGAGCCACCACCAGGTTGTTGAACGACCCGTCGACCGTGCGCAGGCCCAAAGGCACCCGTGCATTTGGCAGCATGCCGAGGAGATCCTCACCGGCCGCATTCCTTTCCGCGATCTGAATCTGATCGAGAATGAACTGCAGATCGGCCCGGATATAGTGCACACCGGTGCTGGCGACCGGAGTCTCGACCGGCAGCGGGGCTGCCGGTGGCGGAGCAACGCCGGCTACGACCGCTGCGGTTGGAGCAGAGAACGCCGTCTCGAGCACGCCATTTTCATCCTTATAGACGGCCCTGACGCGCAACTCCAGCCCGGCGAGATCCGGGGTCACCCTGAAGGTCGGCCCGGTTATGTGCGCCAATGCTGCGCCCCCGTCCGCAAGACGGGTGATGTCCTGAAAGACGCCCGTACCCGGGACTGCTTCAAACTGCCAGTAGAAGGCGATCGGTCCGGCAATCGCACCGCCGGTAGCGATGTTGTCCGCATCAGTCACGTCGGCAGCCGACACCCTCAGCAACTGACCCGTGGTCGGCGTAGCGTCCGGGGTGTTGCTGGCAGCATCGAGTATGGTCAGCAAGCCCACCGGGTCGTTGTTGAGCCCGACCCCGCCTGGCAGGGTGAGCGACTGATCGTTKAACTGCAGCCGCTCCATATTGGTCAGGCGGTCGGTGCCGTCGCGACCGACGACGCTGTCGGCCACGGTGGTCACTCCGCCCACGGTGGTGACGGTATAGTCGAGCCGGTTACCGGTGAACAAGGCCGTGTCAAAGGCGGGGGCAGCAGTCAGGATCTCGCGGACGATGACCAGCTGACCGGGGTTGAAGGTACCATCGAGCATGAACGGGATCATGGGCTCCATGCTGTCGAAGGTGGCGATCTCCGGCCCGGTTCCGTCAAGGTTCTGGCGCACGCTGATGCGCACATTCAGCCACATGTCGCCGTCGATCAGGTCGTCACCGCCGCGACCTTCGATGATGTCGCTGCTATCACCGCCGAGGAGGATGTTGCCCGCGCCGAACTGATCGTCTACCGTGCCCAGGATTCCGTCCGGGCCGGCTGCAGCCGCGCCAAGAAACGCCCGCAGACCGTTGACAAGGTCAATATTGGTGAGCACGCTGCCTTGGACACCGGCAGCGGCGATCGCGAGCGCGTCGGCATCATCGCCGGTCAGCATGTCGCTGAACGCCGACCCCGACAGTCCTTCCACCTGGGGGAACTTGGTATGCACGCCTGCAACTGAAGGCGACAGGGCCGATTGCTCGAAGGCGATGCGGCTCATGTCCACAGTCACGCCGTAATGATCATCCTTGTAGGTGRCCCAGTCGAAACCGGACATGCCSWMCATCTTGTCCKGGSCMTCRCTGCCGAYRAAGATGTCATCGCCRCCYTCRCCGATCATTTCRTCGAAGCCGCCGTCACCGCTGAAGACGTCGTTGCCGTCGGTCAACTTTGCCAGCAAAACCGGTGGCAGGTTACCGGTGAAATTGTCGCCGGGGGCGCCGTCCTGGGTCCCGACCTCGATCCAGTCGTCGCCATCGCCGCCCATCATTTGTGCGTTCAGCCGGCTGCCGAGCATGAAGTCATTGCCGGCGCCAGCGAAGACCTCTGAAAAGTCCTCGCCGGTGACGATGAAATCGTTGCCGGCGCCGCCGAGGATGATATTGATGCCGTTGCCGCCGTGGATGACGTCGTTGCCGGCCTCTCCGTGGATGACGTCGTCGCCGCCCATGTCGGTGATGATGTCATCGCCATCGCCACCCTCGATCTCGTCGTTGCCATAGCCGCCTTCGAGGCGATCATTGCCGGCGTCGCCCCAGAGCGTGTCGTCGCCGTCGCCAGCGACGAGAATGTCATTGCCGGCCGTGCCGCCGAGTACCACATGGTCTTCGCCGGTGTACTGCAGGTAGTTGGTATCGGGACCGACCGTGTTGGGGTTGTCGCGGATGACCAGCGGCGTGATCACGACGCCGTTGATGATGATGCCGCCAGTGGGATCGGCATTGCCGGGCAGGTCGTCGACGGTGCCCAGTATGCCGTCCGGACCGGCAATCACGCTCCGGTTGAACTGCCTGGTCGGGTCGACCTCAAGGGTAAAGGTCGGGCTCGAGAACATGAGGGCCGGGAGATGGGTCGCGTCGGTGTTGAGCATCACCATCTTGGCGAACGAGTTGTTCTCGAGCTCGCTCAGGAAGTTGAGTCCCTGGGTGCGGTGCAGGTAGTAGAGCCGGTCGCCGTTCTGCAGCTTCTCGAGCTGGTCCTCGAAGACGAAGTTGAAGGTCGAGCCGAGCATRCCGCCGAACGGCATTTTTTCCTCGGCCAGGCCGCCGACCCAGAAGTCGATGTCATCAACGCCGGAGATGGTAAAGTCGTCTGCGGTGTTCGGAATACCGTCCGCCCCGGCGTTGTTCGCCCAGACACCGGTGCTGTGGAGGAAGTCCAGGCGATCCACCGGCTCACCGACGCCGCCCAACACCAGGAGCGTGGCCGCTACGCGTTTCGCGTCGAGCGTGGTGGCGCTGGTAATGGAGGCGTGCGTGCCGTAGGCGGCGATGAAGTTGATCAGCGATTCCGGGTGCTTCAGGTGTTGCGCCAAATCGGCCCAGCTGGTGTAGGGCTTCAGTTGGCTGTCGCCGGTGCCGGCGTAGAATTCACGGCGCGCCGCGTTCAAGGACGGGATGCCGGCATCGCGGCCGCGCGCGATATTGAGGGCGGGCAGGTCGAGCGGCAGGCCCAGCAAGTTGTTGCGCACCGCTTCGGTGACGAACTCATCGATCTCGTTGCCGACCTGGCGCGTCAAGCCGCGGACGATGGCGCCAGCCGCCTGCTCCGGGGTCGGGCCGCTGGTCGCAAACGCCAGCGGGTTGAGGAAGGCCTGGATCAGGCCGATCTCGCTGGAGACGAAGTTGGGGTCCAGCCGGTCGATTGTCTCGGTCAGCATCGAGTGGCCGAAGCGAAAGACCGTGTGCGCGAACTCGGCGACGATCGACGGATTGATCGTGTCATCGAAGTCCAGGAAGGCGTCGACTTGCGGTTGAATGGTACGCGCGAACTCTTCGAACACCAGGTGCTGATACTGCATCTCGGTGCCGAACTTGGCCGCCTGGAACAGGCGCTCACCGTTCCAGTTCAAGGTCGTCAGATCAGCAGGAACAGCCGTGACTGGCGTCAGCAGCCACTGGTTCAGGAACGTCAGGTCGCCGGCGGCCGTTGAGGCGAGGATCGTGTCCTTGGTCTGCTGGACCAGCCGGTTGTGCTCCGAGTGGAAGATGGAGTGGACGGTGGTCAGGCCGATGTTCTCGTTGACCCGGCCATCGCCGGCGATGTAGTGCGCGTCGAGCAGCTCGTTGTCGTAGAAGCCTGCGGCCAGCGGGCCGCCGGCAACGAGGTCGGCATCGGCCGTCAGTGGCGCACCGGTTTGGCTGTCCACCGGGCTGGCATTGTGCGCGATGTCGATGAGGAACTGATGACCGGTGCGGATCGCCAGCGATGCGTCAATCGGCGCCAGCGGATTGCCCTCGAGCAAGCCGGTCGCGGTCACTATCTGCGCAAAGCCGTTCGCCCCCCGAATGAAGTTGCCGTAGGGGTCGGTCGCCAACAGCGGCAGGTCGAGGACGTCGAGATCGTCGAGATTAATGCCAAGAATGTCGCGCGCCTGCGCCTTCACCACTTTCCAGGTGGCCATCCCGCCGATTTCGACGTCGTCGGCTGTGC
>NZ_JBGCUL010000385.1:0-4176 GCF_054177685.1 Pseudomonas sp. P5_A2_2 | reverse complement strand
GTTCAGGCGCTTGTCCATCAGGCTGGTGGCCAGCAGATACGCGAAGATCACCACCCCCGGCATGGCCAGGCCCAGCACGCCTTTGCTCAAGGTCGCGATGGCGATCCCTACAGCAAATAGCAATCCATTGCTAACGCTTGCTTGTCGTTGCCCTGCAAGGAACGCCAGCAACGCGGTGCTCACCCCGAGGGCGAGCAACGCATCTTCACCGACACCGCGCACGTTGCTCCAGTAGCTGGCCATGGTCGCCAGCAGAATCGCGGCCGTCCACGCGACAGTGACGGGCCGGCCGAACCGGCGCAGCATGGCGTACAACAGCAACACACTGAACAGCCCGGCGAATGCAGACGTCAGGCGAACGGCCCACGGCGTACCGCCAAATGCGCGAATTGCCCCGGCATTGAGCCACACGCTCAAGGGTGGTTTTTCCAGAAACGGTTCGCTGAACAGGCGAGGTGTCACCCAGTCATTATCCAGGTGCATTTGCATGGCAATTCCGGCAACCCGCGCTTCGGTGGAGCCTTGCAATTGGTGGTTGCCAAGGGCGAAGAAAAACAACAGGCAACACAGTGCAAACAGCAGTGGGACAGGACGCGACATGACTTTTGGCTACCGGAAAAAAGGAAGGCCGAAAATACAGGCTGGAAAAAAAGTATAGGGAACGATTTCTTAACAAATCGTGAACAACTGCTGTGATCTATTGAGGGTGAAAATCGACTTTGATTTCGCCACCCTGTCTGGCTTTCCAAGCCCAGTGAGTTCCTGATTGAAACGCAAAAATTACACCTCGATTTTTGCAAAACGTTTGGTGCTCCGAAGGATCGCGCTTGGCCCTGGCATTGCCTTCGCTCTTCTACTGGCGGCCGGTGGTTACTGGCTGTTTACGCCACCATCGCCGTACGTTCCGTTGAGTGGTCTGGACCCTGCATCAGTGTCGATGATCGCGGTGGGCGATCAGGGTAGCGGTGACCTGCAACAGTGGCGGGTGGGGCAAGCCATGGAGCGGGTTGCGTCCAAAGAGGGGCGCCTGGACATGGTGGTTTTCCTCGGTGACAACTTCTATGGCAAGCCATTGACCAGCACCCGCGATCTGCGCTGGGAAACTCGATTCGAGCGTGTCTATTGGGGCCATTGGCTCAGCCATGTGCCGTTCTACGCGGTGCTGGGCAACCACGATTACCCGGTGTCGCAAAAATACGAGATCGAGTACGGCCAACAGCACAAGGGATCGGGCCGTTGGCAGATGCCGGCGAATTTCTACGTCAAGGATTTCGGTGACGTTGACGGGCGGCCATTGGTGCGGATGGTGTTCCTCGACACCTCGGCGCCACGTGAGAGTTTGCAGCAGCAAATCGACTTGATCGATCAGGCGTACCAGGCACCCGGACCGGCACCGGTATGGCGAATAGCCGCGTCCCATCACCCGGTGCGCAATCAAGGCAAGCATGACGAGGAGTCGAATCTGCTCACGTGGCTCTWGCCAGTGTTGCAACGCAACCACGTCGATCTGCTTTTGTCGGGTCATGATCACAACCAGCAATTGCTGTTGCGTGCAGGCGAACCCGCTTGGGTGATTTCCGGGGCCGGTGGCAAGAGGCTGTCTGCCTTGCAAACGCCAACACCGGATAGCACTTTTACTGACTCCCGGGCTGGTTTTGCCAAACTCGACCTGAGTGCCACACAACTCAGGCTAGGGTATTACAACGACCGCGGCGACCTGGAATCCGGCTATCGCTGGACCAGAGACTGCCAGTGGATGGCCAAAGGCTGTTTGCTACCCGAGCCATCGCAAGGGAGCGTCGCGCAGGTGGCACAGTGATGGGCGCAAACCCGCAGGCAAAAAAAAGCCCGCGGGAGAGCGGGCAAACCGTAGTTTCTTGAATGAGCGAGCGAAATGTACAGGCTGGCGCGGGGTGGTGGGGTGAAGAAAAATTCATCTCGCTCAAAGCCCCGTACCGGAGCTTGCGACACCGCTACGGCAAATGATCCGCGGCAAAGTCGGCCTCCGACCGTGCCCGCAAGCGGCCCTTGCGGCAGGCTTGCTTGAATCGCTCGAAATCACGCTCGTTGTGCTCGGTATAGCCCTGGGCATATTTATAGAGCGCGTCGGCCAGTGCGTCGCTCTTGCCGATGTAGCCGCTGATCATCGCCGCGTGCCCGGAAGACTTGGCATGGGCGCGAGCCAGGGCCCGGCCGCAGAGCCGGCCATAGGCGGCGAATGCGTCGCCATCGAAGGTCTCGAGTTCGGCGGAGATTTTCATATCGCGCAATTGCCGCACATAGAAATGTCGCCCGCTGGGACCGGTGGTCCAGCCGAGGAACAGGTCGCTGGCCGATTGCATCAACCGCTGGCCGTCGACCACCCGCTGCCCCTCATGCCGCACCCGCGACCTGGTCTGCACGTAGSCGGCGAGTACCGAGCGTCGTGCTTCCTTGAATTGCAGGAACAGCGGGAACTGCTGATCGTCGGTCAGCAGCGCCACCAGGCAACGGGTGCCGACACTGCCCACGCCCACCACTTTGAACGCCATGTCCTGAACGTGAAAACGCGATAGCAGATCACGGCGGTCCGCTTGCAGGGTGCCGCGATAGTCGCGCATGAAGGTGTCGTAGAGCGGACGCCAGTCCGAGAGGCGTAACCAGTCGTCATCGGCGTCCAGCAGCGTGGTGTTTTTGTGCAGGTGGAAAATTTCCGGCAGGTCATCGCGAATGATCAGACGACCATGGGCGTCTCGTTCGCTGCTTTTTGGCAGCAGTTCGGCATGGGTGCGCCGTTCGGCTTTGGCGATGGCGCGTTCCACATGGTCCAGGGTGCTCTTGTTGGCCTGCGCCAGCAGGTCGTCATAGCTGATGGATTCGTACCAGGTTTCCAGCGAGCTCTGTTCGGCGCACTCCTGCATGGTCTGCTGATAGGCGTGCACCACCTCGTGGCAGATCGTTTCCTCAACGGATTCCCCATGGCGCAAGTCGCGTGCGGCCACCAGGAAGCTCGCGACCAGGCGTTTCAAGTCCCACTCCCACGGCCCGGGATGGGCTTCGTCGAAGTCGTTGACGCTGAACAGCAGGTTGCGCTCAGGCGTTGCGAAACCGCCGAAATTCATCAGGTGGCAATCGCCGCAAATCGGCGACACCAGCCCCATGTTCGAGGTGCCCGCCAAATCGTGGGCCTGCAGCAGCGCATTGCCGCGATAGAAGGTGAAAGGTGACACCAGCATGCGTCCGTAGCGCAACTCCACCAGGGATTTGACGCGTCCTTCACTCGACGCCTTGATCAGCGGTATTGGGTCGCGGTCGACATTGCCCAAGGCTGCTTGCGAACTGCGGGAACACTTCTTGCGCGCATCCTTGCCTTGCTTCAAACGGTCGGTGAGGGTGGTCATGGGGGCCTATTCGACAGGGGTTGTAGGGCGATTGCGAAATGAGTGTAGAAGGGCTTTACGGGTTCATCCGAAGTGTTTGCCCAGCGACTAATCTGTCTGTCAGGCATCGACTCGCTGCCATCACCCGGAAACAAGGAGCCCCGTGTTTTCATTGCCGGTTTCACTGCTGCTGGCGTTCCTCATTGGCTGGGTGTCCCAGCGCATGGGCATGTGCCTGGTCAATGCCATGGGGCTGCTGCTAAAGCGCCGGCCGACCCTGTTCGTGTCGCTGGTCAGTTGCGGTTTGTTCGGCCTGATGCTCGCGCCGTTCTACGCCTTGTTTGGCGTCAGTCAGCCGTTGTTCATTCCCGAAGTCGGCTACCTGTCGCTGGTCGGTGGCGGGCTGTTGTTCGGCCTCGCCTCGGTGCTCAACGACGGATGCAGCGTCGGCACCCTCACCAAGCTCGCCAGCGGCAACCTCAACAAGGTCTTCACCATCCTCGGCTGGGTGCTGGGCATCGTGCTGTGGCATCACTTGAACATGCTGACCGAACACCGGGCGCTGCAAATGCCGATGATCACCAGCCGTCATTACTGGCTGGTCATTGGCATCGTGCTGCTGATTTTGCTGTTCCTGGTGCGGATTCACGGCGACAGACACCTGGTGCTGTCGAGCCTGCTGCTGGGGGCTTTGACCAGTGCCCTCTACACCTTCGAACCGCTGTGGACGCCCAGCGTGTTTTTCTACGATCTATCGCAACCGTTCCGGGGCTCGGGCGACACATCATTGACTACCCCGCGTGTGACGGTGTTCGCC
>NZ_JBGCUL010000384.1:0-4192 GCF_054177685.1 Pseudomonas sp. P5_A2_2 | reverse complement strand
CGCTGCGAGGATCTGATGCCGGTTGCTGCCTTTTACCGCCATGATGAAGGGAAACTTGAACTTGGCTTTGTAGGCGTCGTTCAGCTCGGTGAAGCGCTGGAACTCTTCGGCCGTGCATTGGTGAATACCGGCGCCAGACTGTTCATTGGTGCTGGCTTCGGTCAACTGGCCCTGGACGGCCGCACGGCCTGCCAGGTCCGGGTGAGCATTGATCAAAGCCAGTTGGCTTTGGTGATCAGCGCTCAACAGGATGTCGCTCATGCGCTGGTGCAGGGTTTCGATCTCGTCGATCGAAGCGTCCTGGCCCAGGTCGTAGGCCTTTTCGGCCACCCATGGCGAATGTTCGTAGATGTCGGCGAAAGCGGCGACGAAGGCGTCGCGGCTCAGGGTCGATGGTTTTACGGTTTGAAAGGTGCTCATTTGGCAGCCCCTGTGTACGGGTGGGTTTCTTGCCAGTGACGCGCGATGTCGACGCGACGGCTGAACCACACCTGTTCATGACTTTTAGCGTATTCGATAAAGCGCTTGAGCGAAGCCAGACGCGCCGGACGGCCGATCAGGCGGCAGTGCAGGCCGATCGACAGCATTTTCGGTGCCTCGGCGCCTTCGGCGTAGAGCACGTCGAACGCGTCTTTCAGGTATTCGAAGAAGTCGTCGCCCTTGTTGAAGCCCTGGACCTGGGTGAAGCGCATGTCGTTGGTGTCCAGGGTGTACGGGATCACCAGGTGCGGCTTGCCGGTCGGGTTGTTCGGTTCCCAGTAGGGCAGGTCGTCGTCGTAGGTGTCGCAGTCATAGAGGAAACCGCCTTCTTCCATCACCAGGCGACGGGTGTTCGGGCCGGTGCGGCCGGTGTACCAGCCCAGTGGGCGTTCGCCTGTGATTTCGGTGAGGATGCGGATCGCTTCGAGCATGTGCTCGCGTTCCTGGGTTTCGTCCATGTATTGGTAGTCGATCCAGCGATAGCCGTGGCTGCAGATCTCGTGGCCAGCATCGACCATGGCGCGGATCACGTCCGGGTGACGCTGGGCTGCCATGGCTACGGCGAAGATGGTCAGCGGGATGTCGAATTCCTTGAACAGCTTGAGGATCCGCCACACGCCGGCGCGGCTGCCATACTCGTAGAGGGATTCCATGCTCATGTTGCGCGCGCCTTGCAGCGGCTGGGCAGAAACCATTTCCGAGAGGAAGGCTTCAGACTCTTTGTCGCCGTGCAGGATGTTGCGCTCGCCACCTTCTTCGTAATTGAGTACGAACGATAGGGCAATGCGGGCATTGCCCGGCCAGTGTGGGTGCGGAGGGTTACTGCCGTAACCGACCAGGTCGCGTGGGTAGTCAGCGCTCACTGCAGGCTTCCTTCTTATTCGATGATGACGGTTGGTGTGACGCAGCTGAGGATCGGATGGCAGGCTCGCGTCACAGCGATGGACTGATTGTATACAACTTTATATTCAATTTGTAAGCCTGAATTTTCGCATTTTTCACCGATTGTCATCTTTTACTGCTATTGGCGTGAGCCTGCAAGAAATCTGCCTGACTGGTCAGTAATTTGCTGAAGGGTTCATAGGCCGTGCGGTTCGGCGGTAWATCKGCGGTAAATGTGCAGATGGCGAGAGTAATGCGAAAAATGTCGTTTTTATTGTGTACAATTTTTTTGAAAAGTGTCTTAATCAGTCGCTCGCCGCAGCTTTTCGTGCTCCGAATCGGTGCGGTCTCCTTTTCATCTGACTTCGGGAGGCGCGAAGTCTGACTGCTCCATGCAGGCAGGCGCGCAGAATCAATGGGACGTTTGACTACACACGTTTTGGACGCAGCACACGGTTGCCCGGGCAGCTCGATCAAGGTCGAGTTGTACCGCGTTGAAGGATCGCGGCTGGAATTGGTCGCCAGCGCGATAACCAACAGCGATGGCCGTGTCGATGCACCGCTGCTGCAAGGCGATGACTACTGCACCGGGGTCTATCAGGTTCAGTTTCATGCCGGCGATTACTACCGCGCCCGCGGCGTCAAACTGCCGGAGCCGGCTTTTCTGGATGTCGTGGTGCTGCGTTTCGGCATCTCCGCCGAGCAGGATCACTACCACGTGCCGTTGCTGATTTCGCCTTACAKCTACTCCACCTATCGCGGCAGCTGATCCCCCAGGCAGCTGCTGCACCCTGGAAGCGACTGCGCATATAGCTTCTTTGGTCTTTCGCCCGCTCACACTGCGGGCTTTTTTTTATGCTTTCAATGGCTTTGGAGTCCACATCATTTTCGACCTGGACGCGGTCCTCTAATGAAATGACTACCCCTGCGGCTCCCTGTGATCGCCGCACCGCAGCGAAGGGGGCCGTACAGCCGACCAGGCTTTGTCGGCTGTACACAACTGAGTACCTGAAGGACTTTTTCAAAGCCTTGGATCGTCGGTTCGCACGATAAAGACCGAATCCGGGTGATCGCCCCGGAACTGTCCTCCGCCTTTCAGCCAGATCAGTTTGTTGGCGGCCTCGGCATTTTGCACTGCGCGCAGGGCCGGCAGGCCAATCAGTTCCGGTAGCCGCTCGGGGGCATATCGGCGTTGGTCGGTAGGAGAGATCTGAACTTTGCGCCCGTGAATGCGATGCAGGGTCATGTAGAACACAAAGTCATGTCCGGTCCGCGTGAACACTAACGTTGGAAAGGTATGGGCGGGGCCCGGCTCGAACACGGTGTACCCATTGCGAGTCAGCAGGCCTTTCATGAAGCGTTTGTAGTCACCGGCGGCCAGGGTCGAGGTGAAATACTTCCACTCCCTCAAGAATTTTTGCGTATCAAACTCCAATCGTTGCAGAGATACCTCATCGGCGGAGTCAGGCAGCTCCACTATCCGGTAAGTGCCTTTGCCTGGAACCGTCGGTAAGACCGAAAGCATGAGCAATGGGTCGACCAGCTCTGGTCTTGGCGTGATGCTCGAGGTCTTCCAGTCATTGTGGGCTTGCCGCAGGGTCGTCAGCCCGGCGCCGGTGGCGATGTCGGAACCGTTGGCGAGGGAAAACTGTTTTCTCGCGACGTTCAGCGCGCAGAGGTCTGACAGTTCGGGAAAGTAAGTGACGACGTAGTTGGTCAGCGTCCTCTCAAAAGGCAGTGTCGGATCGACTGTCCAGTGATGGGTCGGCGGGACCTGGATCGCGCCGCGGGGTTGTTGTTCGACGTGTTGCCCGAGAGTTCTCTGGAACAGATCGAAGTCGTAGATCAGGTGTGCCGGGTTCTTGATATAGACAATCGGATGGTCCGRTGCGTCAGCGCGCGACACTGTCTTGTAGTGAACACCCTCGATGGTGACGTCTTCGGGCGAAGCATGATGGGCGGCGATGCCCCAGTTTTTCCAGGGCTCGGAGGATGCGGGGGCTTCGGGTATCCGCGGTCGCTTGGACGGCCCCGCCTCTTCTTGCCCACCAGCTTGCGCGGGGTGGCGCGAAATGATCAGTTCAGAATCACCCGTGCGAATGCTATCGGCCGGAACCTGACGCCATTCCAGCGTTCCTTCCACCCGCTCAAGTCGCGGTCCGGACGGCACCAGTTCCGAAAGTTGTTTGGCGCGCAAATGGCCCTGCGCATCGGACTCCAGCAGTACCGTCCCGCCATCGACGAGATCGACAAACTTGCGCCCGGAGCTGATCGACCGGAACCCGGTCTGCGGGTCGGGTGCGGGCAGCCTTTCAACCATTTTCGGTGGCAGGTAGTAATGACTGATGGGGTGGTCGGTGGTGATTCGGCTGATGTGGGTGCTGGCAGGGAGATCGGTTATTTCAATCGCCGCAGGTTGGGCGTCGGGTACTGGCGTGTGCTCCAGGATTGGCTGGAGCAGTGGCAGATCGGGCTCATGACCCGGTGAGATGCCAGGGCGCCAGGGTAAATGATCCAGCGTTGTGTCGGGTCGGCCGGGGGTATTGGTGTTTGAAGAATCGCGCAAATCGGATGAACCAGGAACCGGAACTTTCTTGGGGGGCTTAGCCATTGATTTCACTCTGAAAAATACTGAATTAACGCTGGCCTCGACAAGTAGGCCAACGAGCGACGTGATCAGCATGGAACTCGTGCGATTGCACGATGCTCTTGCTTCTGTAGTTGAATGTTGATGAAGTCAGTTCACTGGCGTGCGGTATATATGTGTAGCAGGGGGCAAGAATGATATGAGTCGGCAGCTGATTTCCCAAGCAGCTGCCTTAACTCACAC
>NZ_JBGCUL010000383.1:0-4201 GCF_054177685.1 Pseudomonas sp. P5_A2_2 | reverse complement strand
TGATCGAACAGGTCAAGGCCGGCGCCATCGGCCTCAAGCTCCACGAAGACTGGGGCACCACGCCGGCGAGCATCGACAATTGCCTGAACGTGGCCGACCAGTACGACGTGCAGGTCGCCATTCACACCGACACCCTGAACGAATCCGGTTTCGTCGAAACCACCCTCGCCGCTTTCAAGGGCCGTACCATCCACACCTACCACACCGAAGGTGCCGGTGGCGGTCATGCGCCGGACATCATCAAGGCCTGCGGTTTTGCCAATGTACTGCCGAGTTCCACCAACCCGACCCGGCCGTTCACCCGCAACACCATCGACGAACACCTCGACATGCTGATGGTCTGTCATCACCTCGACCCCAGCATTGCCGAAGACGTGGCCTTCGCCGAAAGCCGCATCCGCCGCGAGACAATTGCCGCCGAAGACATCCTCCACGACCTCGGCGCGTTCTCGATGATCAGCTCCGACAGCCAGGCCATGGGCCGCGTCGGCGAAGTCATCACCCGCACCTGGCAGACCGCCGACAAGATGAAAAAACAGCGCGGCGCGCTGCCGGGCGACGGTGCAGGCAACGACAACTTCCGCGCCAAACGCTACATCGCCAAATACACCATCAACCCGGCGATCACCCATGGCATCAGCCATGAAGTGGGTTCGGTGGAAGTCGGTAAATGGGCGGACCTGGTACTGTGGCGCCCGGCATTTTTCGGTGTGAAGCCGACGCTGATTCTCAAGGGCGGTGCCATTGCGGCCAGCCTGATGGGCGATGCAAACGCGTCAATTCCCACGCCACAACCGGTGCATTACCGTCCGATGTTCGCCAGCTACGGCGGCTCCTTGCATGCTACCAGCCTGACCTTTATCAGCCAGGCGGCGCAGGAGGCAGGCTTGCCGGAAGCCTTGGGCCTGAAGAAGAAAATCGCCGTGGTCAAAGGTTGTCGGGACGTGCAGAAAACCGACCTGATTCATAACGACTACCTGCCGACTATCGACGTCGACCCGCAGACCTATCAGGTGAAAGCCGACGGCGTATTGTTGTGGTGCGAACCGGCCGACACCTTGCCCATGGCACAGCGTTATTTCCTGTTCTGACGGTCGCTCAAAAAGAAGCCCCGAAGGCGACATCGCATTCGGGGCTGGTCAAACCATCGATCAACTATCAGCCTGCACGGTGAACGGTATCTCCGTCCTTCGCAGCTTGGCACGCTCGATAGCTTGACTCGTCCAGGTTTTCTTCAGTTCCTTGATCGCGGTGAACTGGACCATCTCATCTTCGTTGCGCAGTTCGAGCTTTTTTCTGGCGATATCATCACGATAAGTGTTTTCCAGATAGTCGTCCCAGAAAGTCTGTTGGAGAATGGTTTCCTCGAGCAGGTCACCCTGTTCAAGCCCCAGTACGTGCAGACGAGCGGCCTCTATCATCTCGGACGTCACCCCGCTAATGGCCCGGAATAACATGCCACGCGATTGCCATGGCAGATCCAGTTTTTCCGCCAGCTCCGTCATATAGGCGAGCTGCACCTCCACTTCGTCGATCGTACCGGTAACGTCGCCATTGGCATCGACACGTCTGAATCGCTCTCCGCTCTCGTAACGTGCGGCAATTCGCCGGCGCGCAATAGCGCCCAGTTCATCCAGTCGAGACTTGCCCCTGGCCAACTCCACCAGTTCCGCCTCGATAAGGGCCGGGTTTTCCAGCGCGTAAGCCTCCTTGACCAGCACCTTGACCCCCAGTGCATTGAACAATTGGGTTGCCCCATCAGAACATTCGGTGACTACCACCGACTCGGAGAATGCCGTCTCGCGCAGTTCCGGATCATTGTGCATCGCCTCCAGCATTCGCCAGACCTTGGCTGTCAGTTCGCTGCGATAGGACGTCTCCGCCGTATTGAAGTCAGCCGATTGCGTCAGCCGTCGTATGACATCAAAGAACTTTTCGGAGCCCATCTCATCTTCGAGTTCATCCCAGATGATCAACCTTTCCCTGAACAATGAATCGGGCATGCCCTGCGCCCACTTAAGGCTGTCCAGCAACCCTCGAGGTGGATAAGGACGTTGCGGGTCCATGCCGACAGATTCCAGATAGTGTTTCAGCTTCTCCAGAACGCTCGGAGACACCCACTCAGGTTCACGACTGACGATGGTTCGGCCCAGCAACTCCGCACGGAACGACCCTGGTGCAATGTCTGGAATATGGGTCAATCGGTTGTACCTCAGATTCAGATAGATTTGACGTGGACGGGATTTGCCGAACAGTCCAATGGGCCATTGATCAATGCCGGTCCGCTCAAGATTGAGGACCGCCAGTCTTGACATCAGGCTGATGTCAGGCACGCGACCCAATGGATTGTTTGCCAACTGCAGAACCTCCAATTGAGTCAATCCTCTCAATCGCGCAACCGCCTGTTCGGTCAGCACGATTTGATTGTTCTCCAGCCCCAGTTGGGTCAAATGACGCAGATCACCAATGGCCGGCGGTAACCGGTTTAACAGGTTATCGCTCAGGTTGAGTGAGCGCAGCCCAGGGAATTTCTCGAGAAATGCTCCCTGGCTACTGAGCATATTGGTACTGCACATGCTCAAGCTGGTGACGTGATCAAAATTGGCGGTCAGTTCCGGAAAGCTCGCCAGGTGCCGGCCCATCGAGATGCCATTCAGATCAAGAGACTGCGCACCGATGATGCCCGGGGCGTCGATGCCTGCCGGCCCCGTCCTTTGCCAGCATTGCCTGATCGCCTTGTAGAGCGCGTTACGCGATTGCCATTCCGCCACCCCCAGCGGGCCGAAGCGGTTGTGCAATGTGGGAGAATTCATCCAGCGTTGCAGCGTGCTGTTGAGTTGATTGAACTCGGCTTCCAGGGCGCTGACACGCGCCTCGGCCGCTTCGGCCACTGGCCCCAGTACTCCGCCAACCTGTTCGTCGGAAAATCCTGGATAAAGGGATCTGACCCGCTGCCGCAACAACGGCTCGTCGGCGATTCCGTGATAACCCCCGCGACCGCTCAACGGGTAGCCGCGCCGACCGTCGGGCAACAGCGTCAGCGGCTTCAAGAACGGTTGACGTTGCGCCTGCATGTTCAGGACCGAGCGCAGTTCATCACGCGCCAGTGCATGTTGCTGGATCAGTGCCTCGAGATCCGCGCCCTGATTCACGTGAGGCAAACTCAGGGATCTGCGTTGAGCATCCGGCAAGGCATGCTGAAGGGCGGCATACAGGTCATCCCTTCCGTGTAAATGATTATCGCTGGCGTCGCGTGCTTCGTACTGCCCATCCCCGGTACGAACGAGCACTTTGCGCTCAAGGGCATCTTCGGGGCCGATGCTGGCTCGTATCGCTCCGGTGAAAGAGCCCTCCCGCACTTCGATGCGTAAATTGCCTGACTCGGCCAGTAGTTTTTTGAGTGTATGCAGGACCAGGCTTTCAGTGTCCGGTGCAGCCAGCGTCCCCAGGAAAAGCCCCTCATAAGCGCGTGACAAGCGCACCTCTTGCTGCGCCAGACGAGCTTTTTGCGCCAATCGCAACGGCAGACGCCGGGCGGTTTTCATCTGACGCAGCTCGTCGGGCGTTGCATCCTTCAACAGGTCCTTTGCGAGCCTGGTCGATAACGAGGAAAAGCTGCGCTGGACCAACTGAGTCCGCGGATTTCCCAGTTCCTCGCGTTCCTTGGACAAACTCTGGAATATCCGCGCTCTGGCCTTATCCGCATGGTCGGCCAGAAGCGCTTTCAACGTCTGGGCCTGCTGATCCGGCGCGACATGCTGGCCGACCAGATGCCTGGTTTGCTCCTCGCTGAGGAGGGACAGCACACGCTCCGGCAATTGGCCCGCCATCAGCTCGGCTCGGCTGACCGTGATCACGTCCGAAGCCGGTGCGGCGCTATCACCATACTGAACGGACTTACCGCTCAAATCAGCGCTTTCGAACGCCTCTATCGCTTTGGTACGAGGCCACCCTGGCAGCTCGACCATCAAGGAAGCAGCATAACCGCAAAGGTCACTCTGGAGCTGCCCGCTACGAATCTGGGCCCCCACTTCGCCGGCATCGGAATAGGCTTGAAACCGCGTGATGGTGTCGGCCAGCAGCGGCGGCGGCGGCTCAGACTCGACATGCATCCTGCGCAGCATCTCTTCTTGTGTGCCGCTGACCTTGAGCAGGTTTTCGCGCTCGTTTTCGGTGAAGGAGTCAACCGAGTGTCCCAGAC
>NZ_JBGCUL010000382.1:0-4204 GCF_054177685.1 Pseudomonas sp. P5_A2_2 | reverse complement strand
GTGTTTAGTTTTTCTAAATGCTTTGTCTTCATGAGAGACTTATGTGTCCGGGGTGAAGGAGGATTACGCGTCTACCCCTTCTATCCACGTAGCTCCAGGCCACTGTCTGTCGACGACCAACTGTCGCGCCACATCGACGATGACCAACCGCGTTGCCAGCGCCGCCGGAGAGAGTTCGTCGTCAGCCAGCGTCGCCAGAAGATTACGCCGGCCCACATGGGGATCGGCAATCCTGATCAGTGAAAGCCCGGACCCGTCTTTCAATGCAGCGGCCGCCCCCGGTTGTATCGTTGCCGCATGACCGGCCCGAACGGCGTTCATCAAAACAGCGAGACCGTCGACTTCCATAATGACATTGGGTGTTAGCCCGACCCGCTCGAACGCGCTCATCAATGCCGAGCGCAATCCATGTTGTGCGCTGGGCATCACCAGCGGCAGGCCGCCAAGGTCGGCTAACTGCACGCTGTCACCAGAAGGCGCTTGAGGCAGGCTGGGCGAGGCAATGACAAACAGCTTTTCATCCAGCAGCGGAGTCACGCTCCAGCGTTTACCCCCTTCGAGCTGGAACAGGATGGCCAGGTCAATTTGCCGTGCGTTGAGCTGCGCCGCCAAGTGGCCGGAAAGCATTTCCACCAAATGCAGTTGTATGTCCGGATAACGCGCACGCATTGCGTTGATCAACGGCAACGCAAGCACCGTCGCGGTAGTCGGTGGTAAGCCGACGCTGACATAACCGCTCATTCGCCCGCGATGGGCGGCCATGATTGCGTTTTCCGCCTGGCGTAGCGTCAATTGGGCATGGTGTAAAAACGCAAGTCCGGCGCTAGTGGGCGTCACGCCGGTAGAGGTTCGATTCAGGAGGCGGGTGCACAGTTCGCTTTCCAGCTTGGAGATTTGCTGACTGAGGGCTGACACACCAACGTCCAGTTCAAGTGCCGCACGCCCCAGGCTGCCAAGCTCGATGATTTTTACGAAATAGCGCAGTTGTCTCAATTCCAATGTGGCTGCTCCCCCGCGAATTTGTTATTCAAATACCTGAACGATTGCCATGCAAGTTACGAAGCCCGAAGAGGCAGCATTGTCGCAGGTTTGGGTTGACCGTTGAGCGCTTGCGCTTTGTCGAGGACTGGTAGCGGTTGACCCGAAGCTGTCATCGAGACTGTGGCCACTGATCCTGTACTTCATACCAGGGCGCCTTGGACGTCACTTCTACATGTTGCTGCTTGTCGGTAGTAAAGGTTGTGTCTAGCGAACCCAGCGCTATAGATATCCAGTCTGCGTATCCACCCCGGCTTTGCGACCAGAACAGCGACGACCCGCACTGGCCGCAGAACTGACGAAGCACTGATTCGCAAGAGCGGTAAGTCGTGATGCACTCCGCGCCCTGGATGATATGCAGGTCAGTTCGCAGCACGCTGCCATAGCTGGCAAACGCTGCCCCATGACTTTTACGGCATTGGTTGCAATGGCAATGTGAAAGCGCTTTGGGGCGTGATTTGATTTCGTACCTGACGGCGCCGCAGAGGCAGCTGCCTTGGAAAGTGCCGGTCATTTTTTGAGGTGGCCAGGTAACTAAACGGGCCAATTCAAACGTTGGCACGAGGAGTGTCGAATGACTGCTCCTGGCCGATTTCCGCCTGTGGGCAGGGGTTGTAAACGACCCATACTGGCCTGTAGCCGGTAGGTATTCACCCAGCGAACAGTTAAGGGATATTTGGAGATAATTATGGCGTAGCATGGCTACATGATGATCAGCTTCCGATTTTATCGGGAATGGCAGTCGGGCCACTGAAAAGGGATAACTTTTGGCTACCACATCACCTGCTCACACTCTGCGTGCACTGTCCGATCTTGATTACTATGACAGCAGGTCGGCTCCGCTCCCGGTTGAAATCACCACTCTTGACGCTTGGAACATCATGACAGCCGAACCGGGACTGTTCATGCGGCTAGCGTTCCGAACCAGGGACGCGATTTCCTCGTTATTCGGCGTGAAGCGGATCGGCGGGTTCTCCGGCGTTAGGCGAGAGACAGTAAACGCTGGCGAACAGCTGGATTTCTTTCTGGTGGAGCATAGTGCCCCCGACATGCTGGTTCTGACCGAACGTGACCGGCACTTGGATGTCATGATTTGCCTTTCGATAACAGATCGTGTGTTCACGATCACATCATCTGTCGTAACGCATAACGTCTTTGGGCGCATCTACATGTTGCCGGTAGGTCTAGCCCATAAGCTGATCGTCAATAGTGATCTCAGGCGACTGAAACGAAAGCTTGAAGGGAAGTAGATTTTGGTTGTTTCAGCTTGATCCCAGTGACCGTTCCTGGCCGATTSTGTTGAAAAAGTCGGATTTTCAGMTCRCCTGAACTCAGRCACGGCMACCACCGGAGAACCTACTCACCACATTGAGTGGTTTCTCGGCCCTTCGTTGACCTTTGCTGCTCGGTTATTGGGTTGAAATCGGCGAGGTAGTGGCGCAAATCGCTCAATAACGTTACGAAGCCGTAAGTAAACGGTGACTTCTTCAAAATCGTCCTGCCCCACCGAAAACGCATAGTGGGTGTAATCAGGCTGTTTTTCCGCCACGCGACTCTCATCGAGAGACAGACAAAGCCAGAGGTCACCGAGGGAAAGATAAGCTCCCGTCTCCCAGCGGGCAGCCAATCTAAAGCCGGGTAGAGCCACATAAAACTCGATACTGCGAGAGAGATTCACAACCGCCAACGTAAAATGACTCAAGCCAGTCAACATGAGCATCTATCCAGAACCAGTCCACGAGAACGCTTGAGGATAACAATTTCGACTTTTTCAACACAATCGGCCGAGAGCCGTCTCTGGCCACGTGCAGAAACCAGTCAGAAGTGAACGCTTGGCGCTGGTACCTACTGCCAGATTCGACCCARGACGTCCTGAGGTATCAGACATAAAACCCTAGGCTCACCTCACAGCCGCAGCCGTAAGGTTTCAAACAGCGCGCGGTCTTCCTTTTTGGCCGAGCGCGCATGGCGCCGAATGACCTGCAACAGGCATTCGGTGAAGCAGACTGCCGAATTGCTCAGTGCGCCATTGCGGCGCGTCACGATGCTCAGTTGTCGGGGCTCGAACTGCTCGGTCAGCCCCAGGGATACCACACGCCCCAGAAATGGCGGGGCTGTGCTCACGATGGACGGCCCCCAGGTGCACATGTCGGCCCGCTCGACCATCATCTGCAAAATGGCCAGTGAATGAGCACGCACGATTCGATTCTCATCAATCTGCGCGCCGTGTTTCCAGAACAGTTCCTGCATCAGCCCATCGTGCCCGTCCGGCGCGTAGTTCAGGGTCCAGTTTTCTTCCAGTAACTCGTGGATCGATCGCGCATGCTGTCGTGCGTGACCCTCGCGGACCAGCACCGAGGTCTGGTAATCGAGCAAGGTTTCACAGGCGAATTCCTGGCTCGATTGTGTGGGATGGAGTTGGCCAATCGCGAAGTCCATGCTGCCGTCGCGAAGCAGCGGTTGGGCAACGGCCATCAGGCTTTCGAACAGTTCCAGCTTGATGTGTGGCATACGTTCGCGAAAAGCCAGCACGACTTCCGGCAGGAAGGTCAGGGCGACCCATGGGGTGATCCCGACGCAGAGCCGGCCTTGAGCCTTCCCACGCATGTGATCAAGCTCGGTCTGTGCGTGCTCCAGTTGCTTGATCACCAGCCGGGCGTGAGTCAGCAGCACTTTGCCGTATTCGGTGAAGTTCAGACCGCTGGCGGTTCGGGTAAACAGCGGTAGCTGTTGGCTGGTTTCCAACTCGCGCAGCGCTTTGGTCACAGCGGCCTGGGAAATCTCCAGCGAACGCGCGGCCGCGCGGATACTGCCGGTTTCGGCGCTGGCAATCAGCGCCTGTAATTGATGCAGTTTCATCTGCTCACCCTGGTGACAACTTATGGTTGTCATCATAACCAAACTGCGCCTCCCCAGCCCAGCGCCCGTTCCTTAAGATCGACCCCAACAGCGCTTTCGCTTCCGCACAGCCCCTGTCGAAGGAGAACACCCATGAATGCCGGCCTGGTCCTGCCTGGTATTGCCGCGATGCAAGATGAAATGATTGCGATACGTCACAGCATTCACGCGCACCCTGAACTGGGTTTTGAAGAATTCGCCACCAGTGAGCTGGTGGCAGCGTGTTTGACTCAGTGGGGCTTTGAGGTCAGCACCGGGGTGGGCAAGA
>NZ_JBGCUL010000381.1:0-4206 GCF_054177685.1 Pseudomonas sp. P5_A2_2 | reverse complement strand
TGACGGTGCAGGGCGCACAGCACAATTGGAAAACTCGCTTCGAATTCCGGCGAGAAAGCGATGACCTGTGCAGCGCTCAAGCCCAGTTTGGTCTTGTAGTTCGGATGCCAGGGGTGGCCGAGCGTGCCCCACTGTTCGAGCAGTGACGTCGGGTTCTGGTGGTTGGGGCTGGCTTTGAGCCAGGCGAGCAGATTGTCGTCGTGCTCGGTGTCGATCTGCTCTCTCAGGCGCTCGGTCCATCCATGGTGGAACGCCAGGCACAGGGTGTCGTTGCTGTAGCTATCGTCCAGTTCGCGGGCCAGACGTTCCAGTACCTGCGGGGAGGCGGGCGGGTTGAGCTGAGTGCTGAGGTGAGCGAGCAGTTCGCTGGGCAGCTGGATTTTGTGGGGCAGGCTGTCGGGGGTGTGCAGGACGATGCTGCCGCGAACGTCCCAGCTGTTCATTCTTCCGCCCGACAGGTGATCGAAGCAAAGCTTCGCACCGTCGCCAAGCGGCAGCCAGCAACGACTGTCGTCGTCGTATTCGCAGGCGTCGGGGTTGATCAGACCTTCGCGAAACAGCGCCTGGATCAGGCGTTGGAAGCAGCGCTGGGCGGCGGGCTCCAGGGCATTGCTCAAATGGTCGAGGGTGATGCGGTGGGACTGGAAGGCCGGAGTGCCGAGGGCTTCGCTCCAGTTTGAGAGCAATTGCTGCTGTTTTTGCGTGTAAGCGCGCATCGAGTCCGACTCCTTCTGGACAGTGGTTTAGCTGAATGCGCGCAGAGAATACATTTTCCAAATAATAATGCAAATGATAGTAGTTCCTACTTGTAGTATGAGGAACTCCTTTTCAGAGACCGACGAGGGGTTTGCTCAAGACCATGTAGCGCTCTCCCACCTTCCGCGCATACTCCTCCAACACCTGCTGACACAACGCCACAATCTCCTCGACCCACTCAACGCCCACCCGCCACGACACCACCACCTGCAAGTCGGGTGGTCGCTGATCGATGTCCAGCAAGGTCAATTCACTACGCGCCAGTTCCTCGGCCACCAGCACCGGCGGCAACGCGCCAACGCCAAAACCGTCGCGCAGCAGCCGGGTAATCGCCGACACCGAGTTCACGCAGTTCAACCGTGGCGTCATCACGCCATTGGCCTGCATCAGGGCGAGCACTTCCTGATGCGGGTGGGAGTTTTTCGAGTAGGTAATGATCCGCTCTTTCGCCAGATCGGCGACGCCTGAATACTCACGGTTGTACAGGGAATTGCTGGCCACAATCCAGCCCATGGGGTGGCTGGCCAGTTCCAGGCTGCGCACGCTTTCCTGGCGCAGCAGGTCGGTTTGCAGGATCACGTCGAGAAAGCCTTTTTGCAGCTGATCGCAGAGGTTGAGCGAGGTATCGGCCACCAGCTCGATTTCCACCAGTGGGTAGTGATCAGTCATCTGCGCCACCAACGGGCTGAGCCAGGTGTGGATCACCGTGTCCATCACGCCGATGCGCACCCGTCCGGCCTTGCTCGAGCGGGTTTCGATCGACTGCTTGAGTGCCTGCATGGTGTCCATCATTTGCTCGGCGTAATCGAGCACTTTAAGGCCCTCCGGCGTCAGGCTCACGCCGCGCGAATCCCGCAGAAACAGCTTTACCCCAAGCTCGCCTTCAAGCACTGCGATGCGGCTGGAAATCGAGGCCTGAGTAGTGAAGAGCTTGTCAGCGGTCAGGCGGAAACTCTTGAGTCGGGCGACCCAGACGAAGGTCTCGAGAAACTTCAGGTTCATGGGATAAAGATTTCTTATGTCTAAGGCGGGTTTTTATTAGTTGGACGCAGCAGGGGCGCGCGTCCAAGAATCGACGCATCCGGTTCCCACGATAGGCGTCGTCGGGGCTCAGAACAATACCAATAAAATCAGCGCGGAGATTTGCCATGAGTGCGCCCGACACCCCCGCCATCCCGAAAGCCTCGGCCCGTCCGGGACCTTTCGACTGGTATCGCAACATCAATCAGCAGGAACGCCGCACGTGATCCTCGCGGCCCTGAGCCTGCCAGAAACCCGTGGCAAGCAACTCGACGCCCGGTAACTGATAACCTGCGGGCTTGTCTTACAGATATGTCCCGCAGCTAAAAAGAATAAAGCCTACAGGAGTGTTCAGCGTGAGCCGCCTGCTATTGAACTGTGACATCGGCGAGAGTTTCGGCAACTGGACCATGGGTCTGGACGCAGAAATCATGCCCTTTATCGATTGCGCCAACATCGCCTGCGGTTTTCACGCCGGCGATCCGAGCGTCATGCGCAAGACCGTCAGCCTGGCCCTCAGCCACGGTGTGCAAGTTGGCGCGCATCCGGCCTATCAGGATCTGGTGGGATTCGGCCGCCGTTCGATGGCGTATGCCACCCAGGAGCTTCAAGACATTCTGCATTACCAGATCGGCGCCCTCGACGGCATCTGCCGGGCCCAGGGTGGTCGGGTCAGTTACGTCAAACCCCATGGCGCGATGTACAACGACATGATGGCCAACCCGGCGCAGTTGCGCGCCGTGCTGCAAGCGGTGGCGTCCTATGACCGCAACCTGCCGCTGATGTTGATGGCAACCCGCGACAACAGCGCCGCCCAACAACTGGGTGATGAATACGGCGTGACGCTGTGGTTCGAGGCCTTCGCCGACCGTGCCTACGACAGTGCCGGCAGGCTGGTGTCGCGACAACTGCCGGGAGCGGTGCATCACGACCCGGAAACAATTATCGAGCAAGCGCTGACCATTGCTCGTGGTGAAAACCTGACTGCCAGTGACGGCAGCGCCCTGCATTTGCGGGCCAATACCCTGTGCGTACACGGCGACAACGCCAGTTCGGTCGCTGCCGTGCAACGCATCCGTGAAGCCTTGAACCGGCAGAGCGCGTCATGAAACTGCGGGTGGAAGTGGTGGCGCTGGATTGCCTGATGGTGCGCCTGTTCGATGAAATTGCCGAAACCAACATGCCGTGGATGCTGGCGGCCAGTGAAAGTCTGCGGGCGGCATTCGGTGAGCATTTGATCGATCTGGTGCCGTCCTACACCACCTTGATGGTGCATTACGACTTGACCGCGCTGAGTCCCGCCCAGGCCCGGGAGTTAATCGCCCAGGCGCTGATCGATCTGTCGCCTAACGCTCATGCCCGCGGTAAATGTCATGTGTTGCCGGTGTGGTACGACTTGAGCGTCGGACCGGAGCTGAACCTGTTGTCGCAGCGCAGCGGGATGGCGGTGGAGGAGGTGATCCGTCGTCACAGCGAGCGTGAATATCAGGTGTTCGCCCTGGGCTTTGCACCGGGCTTCGCCTTCATGGGACTGGTGGAAGAGGTACTTGCCGCACCGCGTCTGAACACGCCACGCAAGAAAGTCGCGGCCGGCAGTGTCGGCATCGCCGAACGGCAGACGGCGGCTTACCCGGTGGTGTCGCCGGGCGGCTGGAACCTGATTGGCCGCACGCCGGCCAAATTGTTCGATCGCAACCGTGACGGCTACAGCCTGATGCAGCCCGGTGACACTGTGCGGTTCGAAGCGATCGGCCATGCCGAGTTCATTAACCTGGGCGGTGACGACACGCCACTGGAGGCCCAGGCATGAGCCGTCTGACGATTGAAGCGAGTACGCCGCTGTGCCTGTTGCAGGACGCTGGTCGTTTCGGCGTGCGGCATCTGGGCGTGACCCAGGGTGGAGCGGCCGATTGGCGTTCGATGTCCTGGGCCAATTGGCTGTTGGGCAACGGACTGGATGCGCCGGTGATCGAAATCACCCTCGGCGGGTTTACCGTCGTGGCGGAGGAGGAATGCGTGCTGGCMTTGGCCGGAGCGGATCTTGGCGCGCAGGTGGACGGCGAGGCGCTGGCGCCGTGGCGCAGTTTCAGGCTGCACGAGGGGCAGCGTTTGCAGTTTACCCGGCCATTGCTCGGCGCCCGGGCCTATCTGGCGGCGCCGGGTGGGTTTGATGCACCGAAAGTGCTGGGCAGCAGCGCGACGGTGGTTCGTGAGGAACTCGGCGGCCTGGACGGTATGGGCCATGCGCTGGGTAAKGGCGCGTCATTGAGCTATTCGGGCAACTCGGTGATGTTGCTGCGCGAAATGACCGCAGACCAGCGGCCGGACTTGAACCTTGATGCTCCGTTAGACCTGGTCCTCGGTGCACAGATCGGTGAGTTCAGCGGGCAGAGCCTGTTCGATGCATTCAACAGCGTGTGGAGCCTCGAC
>NZ_JBGCUL010000380.1:0-4209 GCF_054177685.1 Pseudomonas sp. P5_A2_2 | reverse complement strand
GTCTAACATCGTTCTAACGCTGGTCTAACACTTTGAGCCCGTGAGAGCTACCACCAGCGGCCCCGAATAATCAGCCTTCTGGGGGTCCTTATCGCCTGCCCGTGAGGGGTCCTTATGGCGCCCGCGAGGACCTGCGCGAGGGCATACGGGGGAACCTGAGCCTGTAGATGCAATGAGGTGGTCATTCCCAAATTTTCTGTATTTTATCGTTAAGGTCCCTTGAGGTGCCCGTACAGCCAAAAGGCCAGATGGACAACCACACAGACCAGATAGGCAGCCTGTAGGGTGTCCATGGGGTTTCTCCTTTAGGTTGTTTCTTACAGCCCCCCGTGACTTTTAGGGTGAGCATCGAGGCCCACTGGTCCTCTCTCGAAACCATGCCAGACTCACTAACATAGCTCTACTGGTAGAGTAGCGTCGCTTGGCATCAAAGTAAGAAGCCATCAATGATGTTCGCAACCAATCTATAAGGAATATTTGTGCGTGATCAAGAGCGCGATGAGTCAATGAACGACGACAGCTTGAGCATGGTTGATAGTGCTGGAGCTTTTATCGGTGTGACCAGTTTGATGAAGGCTGCAAGGACTGAGGATGAAATAGGATGTGTGCTAAGAAGTCATTTGATAGCTGAAAGCATCATGGAGAAATACTTAGTTAGTAGAACTCAAGCAAAACTGTCTCGGTTTTTTAATTTCAAAGATGGACGAATGAGCTTTTCCGTAAAAGTTCAACTTTGTCTGGCCTTTGGAATGCCAATAGAGTTTGGTGAGTTCTTAGTGGGCCTGAATAAAATAAGGAATAAGTTTGGTCATGATGTGGACTCCGAGTTAAATTCAAGGGAGYTTGATGGGCTGGCTGTAATCTGTGATAAACATGACTGGTCTCCTGACAAACCAGTTAGAACAAAAAAGTTAGAAATTACAACTGATGGCGAGTCAAGAGAGTATCGGTACGGTGATGTGAGTCGTAGAGTCGACTTTCTGATTATTTTTATTACCTTTCTGCCCGAGTTTTCGGGGTGGGCCTTTTATTTCTGTGGTCGTAATAGTATCAAATAAAGCCCTGCCGCATCCTTTACGGTGCGGCCTTACGGGGTTCTTTAAGATCAGCTCAGTAGCGAGCTAAAGCTACGCCAAGGTGATGCGGGTGATCATCGGGAAGGCCACATCCTCGGTCTGGAGACCATCAGCGGTCAGCTTCACCTTGACCTTGCCGTTAGCCACGATGTCTACCTGAGCCATGATCTCAACGTCCCATGCTTGATGGGCAGCGTTACGGGTCGCTTGGATCTTCCAGATGTCGCCGTTACGACCTTCACGGTAGCTCAGGCTGGTGAACATCTTAGGCAGCAGGAACAGACCCTGATCAGTACCAGTGTAAGGCTGCACAGAGGCGCCAATGAGGTCTTGGAGGTCACCCTTGCCAGCTCGCTGAGCAGCACGGTTCAACACGGCCACCAGAGACACAGGCAGAAGAACCACGAAGTCAGCCAGTGAGGTGCCCACGGTTTGGTTGATGTTCATCGTCAAGATGTCGATGAGGTCCTCAGCGATCTCTACAGGCTTGCCGGTAGGCATTGTCGCGGGGACAACCTCAGTGGAAGGAGCGGTCGAGAGGATGCCAGCGATCTTGCCAGCGGCAGTGAACTCGATATCCCGCAACAGCTTCTCAGCGGTCTGACTCATGGACTGCTCAGTCCAGCCAGCAATCAAGGTGTGGTCGAGGACGGTGTGGCGGTAGCTGATCAGCAGAGCGGTGTCGGTCGGCTCAGTGAAGATCACAGACCCGGCCAGGACGGGGCCCTTAGCGACCACCTCATTGTCCCAGTTCTTGCGAGGGTCGAAGGTGACAGTGCGATCAGCCATGGTGATGATCTGTTGACCAGTGGCCTCAGTACCATCCGGACGGAACTCGCAAGGGGTCGCCTCTATGGCAGCCTCACGCCACTCATCGCTATTGAGGTATTCGCTGAGGCCCTCTGTCAGGGCTTCCACATAGACGGACACGTCGGTGGCTCCCAAGTTCTCATGGCGGATGTCTCCGGTGGAGAACTGGATAGTGTTACCGTTCTCGTAGGCCGCTGAGGCGTGCTTTACGGTGTCTTTGGTTGGTGCAATGTATTGGTTAGTCAGTTTCATAGTTTGGTTCTCCTGAATTGGATTGAATGAAGTGTGTTGAGTTTGAGGGGTGGTCTTTAAGGTCCCCTTGAGGGTTTACCAGCCAGAGTTACGGGATCGGGCAGCTAAGACCTTGGCACCATGCTCACGGATGGCAGCGGCACGGGCTTCCTTATCGGCCTTCGCTTGGGCCAGCTCACGGGGCGTCCACTCACGGAGACACTCTGCACGAGCCTCATGCTCAGCTTGTTGGCGAAGACGCAGACGGGCCTTCTCTGACTTGTCTATGGCGTACTCTCGGGCAGCCTCAGGGACCGCATCGAGCGACAGACCGGCCTCAGCGAAGACCTTAACGATCTCAAGCTTACGGCTCTGAACGGTGGCGCATTGAGCGATCAGCATGGGCAGAATGATGTTCTCGGCATACTCACGGCTCAGGGTCTGACCGGACACGGTTACTTCATCTTTCAGGACGTTGGTGATGGTGATTTTCATGGTGTTGGATCTCCTATGAGGTGACCCATTAGTTCAGCCTTGGCGCCATAGAGGCACACGACAAGACGGCAAGGAGTGAGCCGCGTGGGCATCTTCCAAGACTGACTAATAGGTTCTTGATTTCAGATATTTAAAGTTGATGGTCTAACAGGACATGGCGGACCTGAGAGGCATCTTTACGGGGACCTGTGAGGCGACACAGGGTTACTGCTGGCGTAGCGTTAGCTCGCTACTGAGTAGGGTGTGGTTAGCACCACTTGGACGCTTAGACATAATGGTGGGAACATYCTTCATGAGCCGGACCAATCTATCCAAGTCGATCTTAAGGGTCTCCAAGAGTTCTTTGAGGGCGTCTACGTGGTACACAGACATCCTCGTCTTGAGGAACGCATAGGCACCTTCGACATCCTTGTGAGCCCTGAGACCCGTAGTCTTGACGGTGAAGATGGCATAGGCCGATCTCGGAGTCATGGTCGCTTCGATGGCTAAGAGGTCAGCTTGATGCTGAGGCTCAAGACCATCTAACTTGAAGTGGAATAGCATAGGACCTCCTTGAGGTGACTGAGAGAATAGGGATTATCATGGTCGCCAGACCAATCCCTAACTTAGAGACAACTTGAGATATCTATAAGGAATCCTAAAGATAAAGAATAAAGATTTATTTAAAGAATAATAATAAGAGTTACTCAATGAGCAATCTTTAAGAATCTTTAAGTTAAAGGCCCCCGTGCAACTTGAGCAATACACGGTGGCCCCAATCCCGTGCAAGGTCTCTCAGCGGTGTCCTCCATGGACATCGACTAACGAGTGACAATATCAAGCTGCGCTCCTTCCTACTGGAGCCAGACACTGAGGTCTGCTTACCGGGGACTGTTGAGCGCTTGGCGTTCCTCCCATGAAAGGTGGTCGCACTGGTCGTCTCGGTTGTCGCTGGTCGGGTACGCAAGGGAGCCCGGTAGGAATCTGAGAGGTGCCTCAAAGAATGGCTTTCGATTCTTCTGGTGTCCTCTCAATAGTGAGGGGTTTTAAATATTTGTTGATATTCTGGCTTCCATTCGGGTCGTCCATAAGAATCACTGCGATGGCTTGCTGGTCTGCTTAGCGTCATTCTCTCAGCCTGTGGATCCTGGAAAGGGTTCCTCAGTGATCCGCTTGCGGAATGGATCAGAACCCAAAGCCATCCCGTAACCACAACGGGAAATCACGTGACCTGAACACTTTCGGGTCTACCTCAAATATTCAACGCAGTGGTTCAGGTGCTACGCGTTGATCGGTGTTTCAAAAGAAGCTCACAAACTCTTACCATTAGCATTTTTGATGCCTTGCTCGGCCACATCACAAATAAATTTGGCAACATATGAGGCGACATTCCCACTCTCAAACAAAAAATCATTTTCGAATTGATATTCGCCACTAACACTTAGAGTAACCAACTTCCCCATTTTTTTATTGCAATCCCCAGCAGAGACATACCACTTATGCAACTCTATCTTAGAAGACTTGGGGCTAACTATCCTTCCGACTAATACCGCAATTGGAACATCGCTCTTATTTTTTGAATACTCGAATGTGCCGGCCATGGCCTCCCATTTTGATC
>NZ_JBGCUL010000379.1:0-4219 GCF_054177685.1 Pseudomonas sp. P5_A2_2 | reverse complement strand
GAACATTACCGGCAGCAGTCGATGAACGATCCAGAGTGCATCGCGGCGTTCAAGTACGCCGAAGAGAAGAAATTCATCCTCAGCTACGAGCGTTCGTTCATGCGGCCGGTGTTTGGCTGACTGGATCGCTGAGTCAGTCTTTTTTCAGATCCAGGCAGTAGGTGTAGTAACCGGGGTCGCGCACCCAGCCCTGGGATTCATACAGGCGCTGGGCGGTGAGGTTGTCGGTGGCGGTTTCCAGGGTCATGCCTTTGCCGCCGGCCAGCTTCGCAAAATCCCGGGCGGTGTTCATCAGCAATGTGCCGACGCCTTTGCCCCGGGCAGCGGGCGTGGTGAACAGATCACCGAGCAGCCAGGTGCGGTGGGCGTCGATCGAGGAAAAGGTCGGGAACAACTGGACGAAGCCGAGGTTTTCACCGTCGCTGTCCCGGGCGAGAAAAATCACCGACTCATCCCGGGCGATGCGCTCGGCGATGAAGGCGCGCGATTGCGAAAGGTTCGACGGCTGCTTGTAGAACATCCGGTAGGCGTCAAACAAAGGGGTGATCTGGTCGATGTGCGATGCGTCGGCGCGCAGGGCCTGAATAGCCATGAGGGTGCTCCATTACGGTCTCAAGGAATTACAGACTAGCAATGGCAGCTGAACAGCGACGTAAAATTTTATGGGGCACCGCTGCCCCCCTGTAGGAGTGAGCCTGCTCGCGATAGCGGTCTGTCAGTCAACATCGCTATTGAATCTGATGGCCTCATCGCGAGCAGGCTCGCTCCTACATTGGATTGCGGGTTGCGGTCAGACCCGCACGTTACGACCTGGCAGCGAAGTACGCTGGCTGCTCTCCCAGCCCTCGACCAGCCCCACTGGCACATCCGACGCCGGCAGCATCTTCACGCCACGCACCAGATCGGACGCCCGTTCAGCGAGCATGATGGTCGGCGCATTGAGGTTGCCGTTCGGCTCGGTCGGGAACACCGACGAATCGATCACCCGCAGCCCGGCGATACCGCGCACGCGCAATTCGGAATCGACCACCGCCATGTCGTCCTCGCCCATGCGGCACGAACCGCACGGATGGTAGGTGCTTTCCAGGTTGTCACGCACGAAGGCGTCGAGGTCTTCATCGCTGGTCACCTGCGCACCCGGGGCGATTTCGCCATCGCGGAAGCGGTCCATGGCTTTCTGGCCGATGATCTCGCGGGTCAGGCGAATGCAGCGGCGGAAGCCTTCGCGGTCCTCTTCCCGCTCCAGATAGTTGAAGCGGATTTCCGGATGCTCGTACGGATCGGCCGAACGCACCCGCACATAGCCACGGCTTTTGGGTTTGTTCGGGCCGGTCAGCACCATGAAGCCGTGGCCCTTGATCGGCTTGTTGCCGTCGTAGCGCATCGCTGCCGGCAGGAAGTGGAACTGGATGTCCGGCCAGCGCAGGCCCTTCTCGGAGCGGATGAAACCACCGGCCTCGAAGTGGTTGGTGGCGCCCAGGCCGTCCTTGAACAGCAGCCAGCGCAGACCGATCATCAGCTTGCTCAGCGGGTCCATCTTGTTGTTGAGGGTCACCGGTTCCTTGCAGCCGAACTGGATGTACACCTCGGCGTGATCCTGCAGGTTCTCCCCTACGCCCGGCAAGTCATGGCGCACACCGATCCCGGCCTTGCGCAGCACGTCCGCCGGGCCGATGCCCGAGCGTTGCAGCAGGTGCGGCGAGCCGATCGGCCCGGACGAGATCAGCACTTCGCGGTTGCAATACACCTGGTGGGTCTGGCCACCGTGGTCATACATGACCCCCACCGCCCGCTTGCCTTCGAGGATGATCTGGCGGGTCATCGCATGGGTGATCACCGTCAGGTTCGGACGGCCCATGGCCGGGCGCAGATAGGCGTTGGCCGTGGAGCAGCGCACGCCGTTCTTCACGGTCATGTGCATGGCGCCGAAACCTTCCTGCATGTAGCCGTTGCAGTCTTCGGTCTTGATGTAGCCCGCCTCCGCACCGGCTTCGACCCAGGCACCGTACAGCGGGTTTTTCATGTGGTTACCGTTGGTGGTATGCAGCGGCCCGGTCTGCCCGCGATAGCTGTCGCCGCCCGACTCGTAGCTCTCGGCACGCTTGAAGTACGGCAGGCAGTTGCGATAGCCCCAGCCTTCGGCACCCAGGGATTCCCACTCGTCAAAGTCCAGCGCGTGACCACGGATGTACACCAGGCCGTTGATCGACGACGAGCCGCCCAGCACCTTGCCCCGTGGGCAGTGAATGCGTCGGCCGTTGAGGTGGGTCTCCGGCTCGGTTTCGTAGCGCCAGTTGTACTTCTTGGTGTTCATCGGGATCGAGAATGCGCTCGGCATCTGGATCACTACGCTCTTGTCACTGCCGCCGAATTCCAGGACCAGCACCGAGGTGGCCGGGTCTTCGCTCAGGCGGTTGGCCAACACACAACCCGCCGAGCCTGCGCCAATGATGATGTAGTCGTATTTTTGCGTAGACATTTTTTGCGTGGTCATAGTTATCTCCCGACCGTCGATTCAGTGAATACCCGCGGTGGCTGCTGTTTGTGGGTCAGCGTGTCGCCGGTGGTGTATTGCGGGGAGTTTTTCTCAATCTGCTGGATCACCGCTTCTTCACGTTTCAGATCGATCGAGCGGCTCAGCCAGTAGTACGCCAGGCCCGACACGATCAGCCCGACCAGCCAGGCGATGTCGATGCTGCCCAGCGCCTTGGCGAGCGGGCCGACATAAACCTCGCGTTGTTCAACGCCGTCGAAGATGTAGAAGAACGGGATCATCGAGATAAAACCGATGGCGTAGGCGGCGATACCGCGCAGTCCCCAGCTGCCGTAGATGTTGCCGTGGGGCATGAAGAAGTGCGGGATGGCGTAGCGGCCCTTGCGCACGAAGAAGTAGTCGGTGAGGTTGACCGAAGTCCAGGGCACCAGGAAGTACAGCATCACCACCAGGTAGATCCCCAGCACCGACAGGCCTTTGCCGGAACTCTGGATGCTCAGGGCCACGCCCAGTTGCAGCAGGATCACGAAGCCGATGGCCAGGATGCGTGCCTTGCGTGTTGGCTCAATGTGCTTGATCGAATCGACGCAGGTCAGCGTGGTCAGCTTGGCGCTGTAGATGTTCATCGCGATCACCGGCAGGAACGCCAGAATGGTGACCACCACCACCGCCGTGCCCACCAGCGGCGACACGGTGTTGCCGACTTGCCCCAGGGCCACCAGCACGTCAGTGGAGTGCAGGTGATCGGCCAGCCAGCCGCCGACGGAGATCATCCACGCACCGGACAGCGACGCCCCGAGGAACACCACGGCGATCAGCTTGCCGCTGGAGGTGTTTTTCGGCAGGTAGCGCGAATAGTCCGACACATAAGGCGCATAGGCGATGTTGTAGCTGGCGGCCGCCGCAAACTGCGCGATGAAACCGGTCCAGTTGAAACCCAGCGGCTCCCGGGCCACTTCACCCTCCGCGAGTGCCGGCAGCACTGCATCCGGCACCCAGCCCATCACCACCGCCACGGTCACCAGGCCATACAGCGGCAGCGACAGATACAGCGCCCATTTGAAGCTGCGGTGCATCCAGTCATGGCCGAGGATCGCCAGCACCGCCGCCGGTATGGTTACCGCCACCGCGATCACCGCGGGGTTGAACCCGAATAGCGTGTGCAGCCCCTGCATCATCAGCACCAGGTTGACGATGTTGAAGCCGGCGAACACGAACAGCGTTGCGAGCAGTACCAAAATCACCCCGCGATAGCCAAACTGCGCGCGGGACTGGATCATCTGCGGCAAGCCAAGGTGCGGGCCCTGGGAGCCGTGAAACGCCATGAACAGCGTGCCGAACATGATACCCAGCGTGCCGGCCAGCGTGGTCCAGAGCGCGGTCAGGCCGACGCTCGGGCCAACGAAGCCGATGGTCATGGTGAAGAAAGTGAAGTTGCCGAGAAACCAGAACGGGCCCTGGCTCGACAGTTTGTCGGTGCGCTCGTTCTCGGGGATGAAGTCAATCGAATGCCCCTCGACGACGGATTTTTCGTCGAGGCTGGACACGCTCGTGGCGGACTTGGCGTTAGTGTTCATGATGGACTCTTATTGTTGGAAGATCATGACGAGATAACCGCGTTCTTTCGGGCCACAGGTTCAGTGTTGCCCGTGCCTACCTGGCGTTGTTGCAGATGCCTTATTGGAACGAATCAAAACGCAAAACCTGTAGGAGCGAGCCTGCTCG
>NZ_JBGCUL010000378.1:0-4279 GCF_054177685.1 Pseudomonas sp. P5_A2_2 | reverse complement strand
GTAACAAGCTACGCAGAGAGTTTGACAGTGTGTTTCATTCAGGTATTATGGCGCCCGCAACGCAAACGGAGGTGTGGCCGAGTGGTTTAAGGCAACGGTCTTGAAAACCGTCGACTGTAACAGGTCCATGAGTTCGAATCCCATCGCCTCCGCCATCTTTATACGACAAAGCCCTGATTATTCAGGGCTTTGTCGTTTCTTGCTTTTGGAAAAACCTGCCAGCCCACACTTCAGCCCTCACCCTGGGTGGAGTCTTGCTTTTCGACCAGCGGCTAGTTTTTCGAATGGTCTCTTGTCCCTGTAATTCTGAAGCACCGACTAAGGAACTGATGCTCTCGGAAAAATTCCCGAAAGCGAAGAGGACTGATCGTGGCCGACCTTATGCGTCGACTCAATTCAATTTGTTCGTCTTCACTAAGCACGATGTCCTGAGAGTTCATGTGATCACTCCAGGCACTGACTGACCACAGAAGCATGGCTCAGGCTAGAAATTCATTTCCGAGACAGGACACCAGGCAAGGGAATCCCACACTTGCACCAGGCCAAACAGATGCACCAGCCCATAGACCAGGCAGACCGCCGAGCTGATCACGATGAAGCGAATACTACGCCCAGTGCCTGCCAGCGCGAACGGTCCCAACAGGCCGCGCAGCAGGTAGACCAAGGTGATTGCGCACAATGCCGGGCGCAGCAGGGGCAAGGGATCGATCACCCCGGCACCGGACAGTGCATACGCCGCCCATGCGGCGAGCACCAGGGCAATCCCCGTCGTGACCACCGCGGGAAACCGGCGACCGGCCTGGGCCGCACGCACAAAGCGGTCGCCAGCGCCAAACAAGCGATACCAGGAAGGCCCTCCCATGATCACCCCGACATGCATCAGGGCCGCCAGCAGGCTGAGCCCGGCGCCGATCACCAGCGCCATGTTGTATTCGTTTGCCATTCCATCGCTCCTTGATGCAAATGCGCCACGGTGCGCCCCATAGACGTCGTGGCGTGTCGGCAGGGCCCGCCTTGACCACGTACTCAGCTGGTTGCCGCTTCGGCGCGGGTGCCGACGTCCATCACCTGGTAGCGCACGTGACGACCGCAGACCGCAGCGGCCGCTTCCACCCCGCCAGTCATGGCGCCAAAAATACCATGCCCGGTACGGGTCGATGCGCCGCACAGGTACAGGTTGCGGATTTCAGTTTTGGCCCCTGGCCTGTTGTGCAGGAAGTACTCCGGGGTAAAGGCCAGACCGTAGGACGTGCCCCCTTCGGAGCCGATAAAGCGCGTCACTGAAAAAGGGGTCGAGACTTCCTGATACACGATGTGGYCCGACATTCCCGGAATCACCCGTTCAGCCAGGGCAATCAGCTGGCGGGCGTACCACTCTTTCTTCTCCAGGTACACAGGGTTGCTCCGGTAGCTACCATCCGTCAGTTCGGCCTGGGTCACGCCCCAGCTTTGCGGGGTGGAAGGCACCGCCGACATAAGCTGCAGGTTATAGATGCCTGGCGGGGCGATGGCCGGGTTATCCGGGTCTTTCATCGTTGCGTTACCGATGAACAGATGGGGCTCCTCGGGAAACTCTCCGGCGAACACCTCGCGGTAGGCCTTCTCATAATCGCAGCCAGGGTAGATGCGGTAGTTGGTGTTCTTCAGACCCATGGCCTTGAGGTCCATGTCGATGCCGAGATAGACCACGCCCATGGCCGGTGACATCTCGAACTGTTCGGCACGACGCACGGTCTGTGGCTTGAGGTGTTCACGGCCAATCAGGCCAAGCAGGGCCTGCTTGATATCGGCGTTGCAGATCACCGCGTCCGCCTTGACCACCCGCTTGCCCAAGTGCTTGTTGCTGAACTCGACGCCCACGGCATGACCGTTCTCGATCAGGATACGTTCGACCTTGGATCGCAGGAGGATCTTGCCGCCCTTGCGCTCGACCACCTCGCCCAACTTGTCGGAGAACATCTGGCCGCCACCCGAGGGGTAATAGGAACCCTGCAGGAAGTGGTTGACCACCGCGGCATGGCCAGCCATGGTCGCGCGGCYCGGCGGCTGGTGATAGACCCCCAGCTGCCCGGTCAGGATGGCCCGAAGGCGTTGATTCTGCGTACAGGTGTCGAGGAACTGCGCCACCGTCGATTTGGCATGCCGCATCAGCATCCAAGAGCGTGGCAGCACCCACAGCGCGGTCAGCGGCCGCGAGTGGATGCCCATGAAATCCCAGACCTGCTGCAGCATCTTGAAGTAGCGGTTGATTCCCGCTCGCTCCTTGGGAAACGCCTCCAGCAGCTTCTCGCGAAAGCGTTCATAGCCACGGGGAACCGCGAACTGGAAGTCGGGAAAACACAGGGTTTCGAACCCCTCCGGGTCCTGCTCGATAAATTTGATTTCACCATCATTGATACCTGCACCCCGCAAAATCCGCGGAATCAGACCGTGTTTGCCACAGTCACCGATGTAGTGCAGGCCGACGTCGAACTCATAGTCGTTGCCCTTGCGGTGGAACACCGTGGCACAGCCGCCCATTTCATAGTGCATGTCGAGCACCAGTACCTGCTTGCCGCGATTGGCCAGGGTCGCGGCAGCCGTCAGGCCACCGATGCCGGCGCCAACCACGATCACGTCAAAGGTGTCGCTTTCGAGGGTCTTGAATCGATCAAAACTTTGCATGGATAAGGTTCCAGTCGCGCATCAGGCATGGGCCAGGTGGTGGTCGCGGGTCGGATCGACCGCCTCGGCCTCACGTATCAGGTGGGGCAGCTTGTTCGGCTTGCGGCTCCAGTGTTCATGGTTCGCCAATGGCGGAATCCGCTGCAGGATCACCGGCCAGTGCTTGACCAGCTCGGCGTTGAGTTCGATGAAATGCCGGTTGCTGTCATCGAGCTGGTTCTCCGGCTGAATCGCTTCCTCCGGACACTCGGGCAGACACAGGCCACAGTCGACGCACTCCTGAGGGTTGATGGCGATAAAGTTGGGCCCCAGGTGGAAAGCATCCGCGGGGCAGATATCGACGCAGCTGGTGTGGYGGCATTGAATGCAGTTGTCAGTCACTACGTAGGTCATGGTGCGTCTCGTAAAAATCTGGTTTGACGGGAAAGTCGCCACTCAGAAGTAGCGGTCGACCAACAAACGCGCCGACAACATCGTCCCGATGAAACCTGCGCCCGGGAATGTCCAGGCCCCGACCTGGTACAGCCCCTTGACCGGGTATTTCTGCGGGAAACGGTTGAACAGGCCGGATTGTCGGGTGTTCTGCTCGAAGCCGTAGATCGCGCCCTCCGGGTTATGGGTGAACTTGGTCATGGTGCGTGGCGAGCCGCTCTCGCAGACCTCTATGTGCCGACTCAGGCCTGGAATGACTCGTTCGGCGTTGGCGATCAGCAGCTCGGTGAGTTCAAGCTTCTTGCGCCTGTAGTCGAGTTTGCCCAGCGAGTGCCACTCGCTGGCGCCCGTCAGCGTGAACAGGCCCAGGCTGGACTTTCCGGCCGGTACCATCGACGCATCGACGTTGGAGAAGTAGTTGATCGACCAACTGGTGTTGTCGCCATGCAGCTCCCCGGCCTGGATATGCTCGAACTGTTCGCGCTGGGTTTTCTGCGGGGCGAAGAAGTGGATGTACTCCTCGGGGCCCACTCCCAACTCGCTCAGCGGGCAATCGAGCCCCAGGTAGACTTGAAACCCGGACACCGACAACTTGAGCCGGCGCAGTCGCGAGCGGTACCTGGCGTCGAAATGCTGCTCGCCAGCCAGTGCCACGACCGCATGGGGCGAAATATTGGCCACAACATTGCGCGCCTTGACCCTGCCCGACTTGCGCGTTACCACGCCGCCGATTCGCCCGCGTTCAATCACGATCTGGTTGACCGCTGACTCCAGCTCGACCCGGCCGCCATGTTGCTCGATCACTTCGACCAGGGCATTGGACAATGCCTGGGAGCCGCCCTTGATCGAATAGCCGCCGTTCTCCAGATAGTCGATAAAGGGATAGGAAAAGTACCCGAACGCCAGGTCCTTGGCCGGTAGACCGTAGTAGCTCCATTGCGCCGACAGCACTTCCTTCAAGCGTTCGTTGGAGGTGAAACGCGAGAAGTAGTGATCCACCGTTTCATGGCCATACTTGAGCACCCGCGGATAGATCATGGGCGTGGCCACCAACCTCATCCAGAAAGGTTTGCGCGAATACAGAAAGCCGCACAGGTCCTTGTAGTTGCGCTGAGACTCGGCAAACAGGCGATTGATGTTGTCGACTTCCTCTGGAAAGAAACGGAACAACTCGCGCTTGTAA
>NZ_JBGCUL010000377.1:0-4295 GCF_054177685.1 Pseudomonas sp. P5_A2_2 | reverse complement strand
CGACCGGTTGACGGAAGAGGGGTTGTTGTCCGAAACCCGTTACCTCGAAAGTTTCGTTTCCTACCGCGCCCGTTCCGGTTATGGCCCTTTACGCATTCGTGAAGAGTTGAGCCAGCGCGGCCTGCAGCGCACCGATATTGAGCTCGCCCTGCGTGAGAGCGGTATCGACTGGCAGGAGCAGCTGGCCGATACCTGGCGGCGCAAGTTCTCCGGGCAATTGCCGGCAGACGCCCGGGAGCGAGCCAAACAAGGCCGGTTCCTGGCGTATCGGGGATATTCCATGGAGATGATCAACCGCCTGTTCAGCGGTCGAGGGATGGACGATTGAACTGAAACGGCCTGCTATTTCGATAACGGGCCGTTTTTTATGCCTCACGTAACCTTTGACGGCTCCCGCGTGCGTTGCTGCACTTGGGGGGTTGATTGTGCCCAGTTTTCCGGCAGGTTGATGTAGTCCACAAGCTCGCGCAGACGGCCATGATTGCGGGCGTTGAAGTTGAAGACCAGCCGTGCCAGATGGCTGAACTCGGCTTCGTCGTGTACTTCACCGTTGTAAACGTGCTGATGGAAATGATCGCTCAGACACAGGTCGGCGAAAGCTTCCTGCATATGCTCGAGTGCCCGGTCATTGAGTGTGTGATTCATGCGAATCAGGAACTGATGCTTGAGCCAGCGACTGGAGTGGAAGTTGCTGTAGAACTGGTTGATCTGCTCCACCGCCTCTTCGACGCTGTAGACCAGTTTCACCAGCTTCATGTCAGTGGGCAGGATGTAGTGGTTTTCCTCCAGTTGCTGGTGAATGAAGTCCAGTGCGCCTTGCCAGAATTTGCCGCCCGGCATGTCCAGTAGCACCACTGGCACCAATGGGCTCTTGCCGGTCTGGATCAGCGTCAGCACTTCCAGCGCTTCATCCAGCGTACCGAAGCCGCCCGGGCACAGCACCAGGGCATCGGCTTCCTTGACGAAGAACAGCTTGCGAGTGAAGAAGAAGTGGAAGGGCAGCAGGTTGGTCGTGCCGTCGACAGTAGGGTTGGCATGTTGCTCGAAGGGCAGCGTGATGTTGAACCCCAGGCTGTGTGTCAGACCGGCGCCTTCATGGGCGGCGGCCATGATGCCGCCACCGGCGCCAGTGATCACCATCAGGTCCGAGCGCGCCAGCGCGGTGCCGAGTTCCCGGGCCATGCTATAGAGCGGATGTTCCATGGGGGTACGGGCCGAGCCGAAAACAGTGACTTTGCGTCGCCCCTTGAACTGTTCGAGCACGCGGAAAGCCTGTTCCAGCTCGCGCAGGGCTTGCAGGGTGATTTTGGCATTCCAGCGATTGTGGTCTTCCTGAGCCATGCGCAGCACGGTCAGGATCATGTCGCGGTAGATCGGGATGTTCGGGCTGTTGGGTGAAATCAGCTTGAGTTGTTCTTCGACCTTGCTGATGAGGTCGTGGCCGCTTTCTTCAAAATGACGGCTCAGGAGGTCATTCGGTTGGTAAGGCATTCAACTTCTCCTTCTGCACAGAACCTTCGGCCCGACAACGTACGTCGGAGCCACGACACTCCATGTGTCGCTGTCTGCCCAGGCCCATGCCTGGGCGATCTACTTGATCCGAAAACATCGGATCATCCAAACAGGCCCTGTTTTTCCCTTGGATGAAAGAAACGTTCGCACTGCACGACAAGCGACGGCCAGCCCCTTTCCAGCCCTGAAAAAGTGAACGTGGATACCCTGAAATCTAGACCTTCACAGTGATTTGCGCTGCCTTGATCATTGCGCCACAACGTCTTTCCTGGCAACCGCTTATTGACGATTTGCAAGGTGTATTCACCGCTCGTCTGAACGTTCGTCGCATGTGCGGCGCTCTGATTTACTAAGTTACAAGCGTCACACGACAACTTTGCGTCAACGGCAGGGCGCACGGTACAAGCGATTCAAGGATTTATCACTCAAACATGAGTGAAGTGCAGGGAGGCGGGAAACCATGGCCAGAGTCGTTCTGGAGATCGATACGCAGCTGTATCGATTGCTGAAGTCATCAGCCGAGACCCATCATTGGAGTCTCGAAGAGGAGTGCTGCCGACGTTTGCGCGGTGGCGAACGCCGTTCACATTACTTGCAGGCGCTGCTGGCAGAACTGCGCGCCGAAGATGAACAGCGGCGCGCCAATTCCAGGTGATTACTTTTTCTTCCTGGCCGGTTGCAGGCAATCCGATTCCTGGAAGCTTGCGGAGCCGACCGGGCGGTTGGTCTTCACCTCGGTGAAGTCGTAACGCATGATTGCGCCCCTGGCCATCAGCTTGCGAAACCCTTCGTTTCGGCAGACAGAAGCCCCCAACTGGAAGTACACGGCTTTCGGGTCTGCACGCATCTTGTCGGCGTGGCTGCTCTGCACGCTCAGGTGGTTGATCAGCTGTTTGCCTTCAACGGTGTAGCCTTGATCGAGAATGTCTTCGTTGATCGCTCGCGGAGTGCCGACGCTGCTCTGGGTGGCGACGTTTTGCAGCATTTTGTTCAGTTCCGTGTCTTTCAAGGACGCAGCCTGGGCGTTGAAGGACGACGCCAGCAAAATGGCCGCGGTAGGAACGATAAGGCGCAGCATGAAACTCTCCTGGTTCAGTGATGGGGCTTTGACCCGTCACGTGACTGTGCGTTCAGTGGCGGCGGATTATAGGGGAGGTGGGCTGGACGGTACAGGCTTGCGCCGGGCGGTCTGGTAAACTGCTGGCACTTTTTACCCTGTCGAGTGTTTTTCGTGTCGATTTCCCTTCTCTGTGGGCGTTGCCCGCTATGAGCCATACCCCCGCGCGCTTTGCGTTGAATGCCGTCGCCCGTTTGCGCGATCAGCGCGAGGAGGAGGGCATCAAGCCGATTCAGGCCCGCGGCTGGCGCGCGACGCGCTGCCGTGACTGCCGGGTGATCGAGAGTCACTGCCTGTGCGCATGGCGTCCGCAGGTCGCTACCCGCTCCGGCGTGTGTCTGATCATGACCAACAAGGAAGTGTTCAAACCAAGCAACACCGGTTGGCTGATCGCCGACGTGGTACCTGACAACCATGCCTTCATCTGGTCCCGTACCGAGATCGATCCGAAGTTGCTGGCGCTATTGTCCGACCCGCAATGGCAGCCTTATCTGGTGTTTCCGGGGGAGTACRTCGAACCTGAACGCGTGACAAACACTGTGGACGTCGATGGCACGAAGCGCCCGCTGTTCATTTTGTTGGATGCGACCTGGACCGAAGCGCGGAAGATCTTTCGCAAGAGCCCCTATTTTGACCGACTGCCGATCCTCAGCCTGCTGCCGGAGAAACTCTCCCGCTACCGGTTGCGCCGCTCGACTCGCAGCGAGCATCTGTGCACGGCGGAAGTGGCGGCGCTGTGCCTCGACCTTGCAGGCGATGTAACCGCAGCCTCGGCGCTGGATGCCTACTTCGATGTGTTCAGCCAGCATTACCTCGACGCCAAACATCAGTTGGACATGAACGTTTCGACCCCGGCGCACGCCGAGTTGATGCCCTATGTTCAGCCGGTCACTCCGTTGATGGGCTGATTGTTGCGCATGCTGCAATAACCTGTACCGGCCATGCTGCTTGACCACCCCGGCTTCGCTGGGCATGCTTGGCTCCGATCAGGGTGCGGCCTGAATTTGCAACGCGTTTTTTGCGTTGAACGTGCCTTGTCGGTGCAGCTCCGTGGCTGTGCCTTGAGGTGCTTTGGCGAGGTCCGAATGCATCGGGCGTCCCATGAAAAAAACAGGATCATTTGAAAAATGGCCACATACGAAATCCTGATTGCCGATGACCACCCACTTTTCCGTAGTGCCTTGCATCAAGCGCTGACCCTGGGCCTTGGCCCGGATGTCCGTCTGGTGGAAGTGGCGAGCATCGCCGAACTGGAAGTCCGCCTGACGGAAAAATCCGATTGGGATCTGGTGCTGCTGGACCTGAACATGCCGGGAGCCTACGGTTTTTCCGGACTGGTCCTGCTGCGCGGTCAGTACCCGCAGATTCCGGTGGTCATGGTTTCGGCCCAGGAAGAGCCGACCATCATGGTCAAGTCTCGTGAATTCGGCGCCAGTGGCTTCATTCCCAAATCCAGCGACTTGAGTGTGATCCAGAAAGCCGTGCGTGCGGTCCTCGATGGTGACGTGTTCTGGCCGCCGCAGGCGTTCGAAGCGGTCAGCGTCTCGCAAGAGGCCAAGGCGGCCAGCGAAGGTCTTGCCAGCCTGACGCCGCAGCAATTCCGGGTGCTGACCATGGTCTGCGAAGGCTTGCTGAATAAGCAGATCGCCTACGTGCTGAGTGTTTC
>NZ_JBGCUL010000376.1:0-4296 GCF_054177685.1 Pseudomonas sp. P5_A2_2 | reverse complement strand
GGTAACTATCCGGCTGGCATCAATTGCAATCAGCAACTCGGGTTCTTCGAGGATGATTTTGGTCGATGAAATGGATTTCCCCTATTTTTCCCCCCACAAAAACGTCGGCTCTTGATGGCCGTCACTGGACTCTCGTAGAGCAGAACACTGCTGGAGCTCAAGTAAGTACTTGCAGCTTCAATAGCGGCTGACTTTGAAGGGGAGGGGAATGGTGTTACTTGAGGGCAGACGCAGAGATTTTGGAGTAAGTGTCGATATCAGTTGTGGCAAGCAGGCAGCGGCCATCTTTGAATTTTGCGTAGAAAGTTATTTCCTTTTCTTTGTCACTTAGCCACCAGCCCGCAACCAGTCCAACCGGACCTAAAAGCAATGCTCCAGCCAGGCTCCATCGAATAACGCTTCCTTTCTTATTAACTATTTCCTCGGTTGCTGTTTCTAAAGTTTCTATTTTTGAAAGGGGTATTTTTATTTTAAGGGAAGGTTTTACTGCGGATTTTAAAATGAACAGTCCAGATTGAAATTCAGCAGCACCTGTCAGAAAGTCACCGGATATTACCGTTATCTTCGACATGGTGTTTCTCTTCTGATCAGGTTTAGCCAGCTGACTACTGGGCTCCAAAGGTCTCTGTCAGTCAATCGACTTACGACAAAAGGTGAGACCGACAGTCACCCCATCGATACCAGATCCTGGGCATTCACAACCGTCATGCCGAGGCGGTCGGCGATCAGCACTTCCAGTCGTGCACCTTTCGAATGCTCCCAGCCARGGAGCGTGGCCACGGTGTTGCAGTCCATCAGGGCGGCGATGTCGCGGCGCATGCAGTCGCTTTGATGTATTGGTTTGCAGTTGTCTCTTTACGTTGTATACGGAAATTCATATATTCGATAAACCGTATATGAGCTGAGGCTTCACAATGACTGGCAAAGCCCGTGTCCTCCTTCACGAAATTCATGAGCGCATCAAGATGTTCGTCTTGGTCAAAAACAAACACTGAGAACTGATATGGCTGACCATCTGACACCGACTACTGTTTTCAAATGCCTGGCTGACGATACTCGGGTCCGCACGATGATGCTCATCACCCGTGAAGGAGAGCTATGTGTTTGCGAGCTGACCTGCGCGCTGAACGAGAGTCAGCCAAAAATCTCCAGGCACCTCGCACAACTGAGAACCTGTGGCCTGTTGGCGGACCGTCGGCAAGGCCAATGGGTCTATTACCGACTGCACCCCAATCTGCCGGATTGGGTTCATCAAGTGCTGACCACTGCACTGGAAAGCAACAAGCATTGGTTGAGTCCTGATGCCAAACGCCTTGATGAGATGGGCGACCGTCCCGAACGGGCACTCGCCTGCTGTGAAAGCCAGATCGCCTGATTCCGCCTTCGACCCTGCCCATATCGACTACATCGGCCAGTTCGACACCCAGTCGAACGCCCACTGACAACAGATACAGAGCACAACAACATGACTATCAAAGTTGGCATAAATGGTTTTGGCCGGATCGGTCGCCTCGCTCTGCGAGCAGCCTGGAGCTGGCCAGAGTTTGAATTCGTGCAGATCAACGATCCGGCAGGGGACGCGGCGACTCATGCCCACCTGATCAACTTCGACTCGGTGCATGGCCGTTGGCACAACGAAGCCAGCGCCGAAGGCGATCATGTCGTGATTGGCGGCAAGCGCGTCAAAGTAACGGCCAACAAGGCGATTGCCGACACCGATTGGTCGGGCTGCGATCTGGTGATTGAAGCCAGCGGCAAGATGAAAACCGTCGCGGTGTTGCAGGCCTACCTGGACCAAGGCGTGAAGCGTGTGGTGGTCTGTGCACCGGTCAAGGAGCAGGGCGCCTTGAACGTGGTGATGGGCGTTAACCAGCACCTGTTCGACCCTGCGCAGCACCGCATTGTGACCGCCGCCTCCTGCACCACCAATTGCCTGGCCCCTGTCGTCAAAGTCATCCACGAAAAGCTGGGCATTCGCCACGGCTCGATCACCACCATCCACGACCTGACCAACACCCAGAGCATCCTCGATCAGCCGCACAAGGATCTGCGCCGTGCGCGTGCCTCCGGAATGAGCTTGATCCCAACCAGCACCGGCTCGGCCACCGCCATTGCCGAAATCTTCCCGGAGTTGCGCGGACGTCTGAATGGTCACGCGGTACGGGTGCCGCTGGCCAACGCTTCGCTGACTGACTGTGTCTTTGAAGTCGAGCGGGCCACCACTGTCGAAGAAGTGAATCAACTCCTCAAGGACGCTTCAGAGAATGAGTTGAAAGACATCCTCGGTTTCGAAGAGCGTCCATTGGTGTCCATCGACTACCGTACCGACCCGCGCTCATCGATCATCGATGCGCTGTCGACCATGGTCATCAACGGCACCCAGGTCAAACTCTATGCCTGGTACGACAACGAATGGGGCTATGCCAATCGCACCGTCGAACTGGCCAAAATGGTCGGTCTGGCGGTCTGAGGAGCGGTCATGAAAGCGTTGTCAGCCCTCGCTCCGCAAGTGCGGCAGTACCTGCTCGTGACGGGCAACTACTGGGCCTTCACTCTCACTGATGGCGCCTTGCGCATGTTGGTGGTGCTGCACTTTCACACGTTGGGCTACAGCCCACTGCAAATCGCGGCATTGTTTCTGTTCTACGAAGTCTTTGGCGTGATCACCAACCTGGTGGGTGGCTACCTCGGCGCCCGGCTGGGGCTGAACCGAACCATGAACATCGGGCTGGGCCTCCAGGTCGCGGCGTTACTGATGCTGACGGTTCCAGTGGCCTGGCTGACCATCCCTTGGGTGATGGGCGCGCAGGCGCTGTCGGGGGTTGCCAAAGACCTGAACAAGATGAGCGCCAAAAGCTCCATCAAGCTTCTGGTTCCGGATGGGCAGCAGGGCAAGCTCTACCAGTGGRTGGCGATCCTCACTGGCTCGAAGAACGCACTCAAGGGTGTCGGCTTCTTTCTTGGCGCAGTCTTGCTGGCATTGATCGGCTTCAAAGGCGCCTTACTGGCCATGGCCAGCGTACTGGCGCTGATCTGGATCGGCAGCTTGATCCTGTTGAGGAAGGACCTGGGCAAGGCCAAAGCCAAGCCAAAGTTCCGCGACATCCTGTCCAAGAGCCGGGCGATCAATATCCTTTCTGCGGCACGGATGTTCTTGTTCGGCGCCCGCGATGTCTGGTTCGTGGTGGCCTTGCCGGTGTACTTGAGCAGCGTGTTCGGCTGGGACTTCTGGAAGGTTGGCGGCTTCCTTGCGACCTGGGTGATTGGCTACGGCATCGTACAGTCCTTCGCGCCCCACATCACCGGCAAGAAGCGTGGACACGTACCGGATGGTCGTGCGGCATTTCTGTGGGCGCTGGCACTGGCCGGTCTGCCTGCTGCCATTGCTCTCGGGCTGAACACCGGGCTGTCGCAACAGGTGGTGCTGTTGGGTGGATTGATGGTTTTTGGTGCGTTGTTCGCGGTGAATTCGTCGCTCCACAGCTATCTGATCGTGTCCTACGCCAAGGAAGATGGTGTGTCACTGGATGTGGGTTTTTATTACATGTCGAACGCCATGGGACGGCTGATAGGTACGGTGCTTTCCGGCTGGATTTATCAGGTCTATGGATTGGGTGCGTGCTTGTGGATATCGAGCGCGTTCGTACTTCTCGCTGCCTTGATTTCCATAGGTCTGCCCAGGCATTCTGCGTCGCTGCTTGACGACGTAGTCTAGTGTTTTCCGAGGGCGGCTATTTAGCGGCCTTTGAGGGAGCCAGTGCCTTCGAGCGATCTGTTGGTTGCTCGAAGGCGCTCTTGCTACTTCAGGTTGCCGCTGAGGAATTGCTGCAGGCGCTCGCTTTTTGGATTGCCCAATACGTCCTCGGGCGCACCCTGCTCTTCGACCCGCCCCTGGTGCAGGAACAGCACCTGGTTCGACACTTTGCGCGCAAAGCTCATTTCGTGGGTCACCATGATCATGGTGCGGCCTTCTTCGGCCAGCCCCTGGATCACCTTGAGCACTTCGCCCACCAGTTCCGGGTCCAGGGCCGAAGTCGGCTCGTCGAACAGCATGATCTCCGGTTCCATGCTCAGGGCGCGGGCAATGGCGACSCGTTGCTGCTGACCACCCGAGAGGAACGCCGGGTATTGATCGGCCACCCGTGCCGGCAAACCGACCTTGTCCAGGTAGCGCCGGGCGCGATCCTCTGCGTCCTTCTTGCTGACGCCCAGCACCCGGCGTGGGGCCATGGTGATGTTGTCGAGCACGGTCATGTGGCTCCACAGGTTGAAGTGCTGGAACACCATGGCCAGGCG
>NZ_JBGCUL010000375.1:0-4299 GCF_054177685.1 Pseudomonas sp. P5_A2_2 | reverse complement strand
GCCTTGTTGTGCGACAACAGCTCGCAGCAGGACGGACGAACGGGCAAAGGTTACCATCTGCAGATGACAGAAAAACCAAAATGACATCATCTTTTTGTACGACATCAGATCTCTCTCACCTCATGACCTCACGGGAATCACCATGCCGATCATTGTCGAGTCACTGAACCAAATCACCGCCCAGGATCGGCAGGACCTGCACAAGATCTACCACGACGCCCCGGACTGGCTGTTCGCGCCGTTTTCCGGAGAAGCGCAGTTGATCGAAGACTGTTTGCGCGACGGCACACTGATCGCCGGACGCTTCAATGATCGCCTACTGGGCGCGGCCCGCCTGCAAAGGCACCAAGACGCCTGGTACTTGTCCCAAATATGTGTGCGAAAAATTACCCGTCGCCGTGGGGTTGCCGAGCGACTGGTCGCCGAAGCCCGGAAAATGGCCGAGCAATCGGGTATGACCCTGCGCTTGCTGGCGCCTGCCGGGCATCTGGAGGCGCAAGCACTGACGGCCAAGTTGAAACTGCCGCTGGATGTACTGCCGACGTGATCGCTGACCGGCCGTCTGTTCGGGGGCGCTATACTCTTCGGCTAAATTTTGAATTCGACTAATTACAAGGACTCGCCCATGAAAGCGTTCGGCAAAATCCTGGGCCTGGTACTTCTCGGGTTGTTGCTGATCATTGTGGCGCTGGGCTTTGCCCTGACCCACATATTCGATCCCAACGACTACAAAGACGAGATTCGCCAGATTGCCCGCGACAAGGCCCACATCGAGCTGACGCTCAATGGCGATATCGGCTGGAGCCTGTTCCCGTGGCTGGGCCTGGAGTTGCACGACGCCAGTGTCGCGACCATGGTCAAACCGACCGAACCGTACGCCGACTTGCAGATGCTCGGCCTGTCGGTGCGCGTACTGCCGCTGCTGCGCCGCGAAGTGCAGATGAGCGACGTGCGCGTCGAAGGCCTGAACCTGCGCCTGAACCGCGACAAGGACGGTCACGGCAATTGGCAAGACATCGGCAAGCTGCCGGCACCGGCCAACACCGACGCGACCAGCACCCCGCCGGCCGCTGGCGAACCTGCGCCCGAAGCCAACGTCGCGGCGGAAAAACCGCCGCAACCGATTCGCCTGGACATCGACAGCCTGACCGTGAACAACGCACGGGTTGAATACACCGACGAACGAACCGGCAAGAGCTTCAGCGCCGAAAGCATTCAGTTGAGCACCGGTGCGGTTCACGACTCCGTCAACATTCCGCTCAAGCTCACGGCTTTCCTGTCAGCCAACCAGCCGGCATTGCGAGTGCGTACCGAGCTCAACGGTGAGGTGCGCATCGCACGTGCATTGCAGCGCTATCAGTTCGAAGACATGAGGTTGTCCGGCGAAGTGACCGGCGACCCATTGCAAGGCAAGACCATGACGTTCGCCGCCCAGGGCCAGCTGGTGCTGGACAAGGCCGCCAACGTTGCCGAATGGACCGGTATCAAGATCTCCGCCAACCAACTGCGGGCACTGGGTGAATTGAAGGTCAACGACCTCGACAAGACTCCACAAGTCAGCGGCGGCATCTCGATTGCCCAGTTCGACCTGGCGAAATTCGTCGACAGCATCGGCCAGAAACTCCCGGCCATGGCCGAAGGCAGCCTGAGCAAAGTCGAGCTGGTCAGCCGATTGGCAGCGACACCGACCAGCCTGGCGCTCGACGACCTCAACCTGAAAGTCGACGACAGCACCTTCAGCGGCCGTATCGCCGTCGAAGACTTCGCCAAGCAATCGTTGCGCGCAGCACTCAAGGCCGACACCTTCAATGTCGACCGTTACCTGCCGCCGAAATCCGCCGAGGCCAATAGCGCGACACAAGTGCGTCAGGCCGAAGTCGCCAGCACCGAAGCCGATGCCATGGCCGGCGCCGGCAGCACTCCGTTGCCACCCGCGCCGACCAAGGACGCCTGGAGCAGTGAGCGCTTGTTGCCCGTGGAGCGCTTGAGCAAGCTCGATGTGGACGCCGACCTGACCTTCGGCCAGTTGACCCTGCAAAAACTGCCGATCCATAACGCGGCGCTCAAGGCCACCGGCCAGGGCGGCCTGCTGACGCTGGCCAACCTGAGCGGCGATCTTTATGAGGGCAGCTTCGAAACCACCGGCACGCTCGATGTACGCCAGCCAGTGCCGGCGCTGAACCTGCAGACGAAGATCAGCCGGGTACCGGCAGAAAAAATCCTCGAAAGCCAGGGCAAGAACCCGCCGGTCAAAGGCCTGGTCACGCTCAACAGCAGCCTGACCGGTAGCGGCAACAGCCAGAAAGCGTTGATCGAAACCCTCAACGGCAACGCCAGTTTCGTCATCAACAATGGCGTGCTGCTCAACGCCAACCTTGAGCAACAGCTGTGCAAAGGTATCGCCACGCTCAACCGCAAAACCCTCAGCGGCGAGCCCCGGGGCAAGGACACACCGTTCCAGGAGCTCAAGGGCAACCTGACCTTGCGTAATGGCGTGGCCAGCAACCCCGACCTGAAAGTGCGCATCCCGGGCATGACCGTCAACGGTGATGGTGACATCGATCTGCGAGTGCTGGGCATGGACTACCGTGTCGGCATCATCGTCGAAGGCGACACCAGCGCCATGCCGGACCCGGCCTGTCAGGTCGGCGACAAGTTTGTCGGCATCGAGTGGCCACTGCGCTGCCGCGGCCCGCTGGAGCTGGGCGCCAAGGCTTGCCGTCTGGATAACGACCGCATGAGCCAGGTCGCGGCCAAACTGGCTGGCGACAGGATCAGCGAAAAAATCGACGAGAAATGGGGCGACAAGGTCAACCCGAAACTCAAAGACGCGCTCAAGGAGCTGTTCAAGCGATGAGAGCCGAGCAGTTTTCAACGGCGGTGCTGGACTGGTTTGACCGCCACGGCCGTCACGATTTGCCCTGGCAACAGGACATCAACCCGTATCGGGTATGGGTCTCGGAAATCATGTTGCAGCAGACCCAGGTCAGCACCGTGCTGAACTACTTCGACCGCTTCATGGCTTCGTTGCCAACGGTCGAAGCCCTGGCGGCGGCACCGGAAGACGAAGTGCTGCACCTGTGGACGGGCCTGGGTTACTACACCCGCGCGCGCAATTTGCAGAAGACCGCGAAAATCGTCGTCGAGCAGTACGGCGGCGAATTTCCCCGGGACGTGGAAAAACTCACTGATCTGCCGGGGATCGGCCTGTCCACCGCTGGCGCCATTGCCAGCATCAGCATGGGTCTGCGTGCGCCGATCCTCGACGGCAACGTCAAACGGGTGCTGGCGCGCTTTACCGCACAAGAGGGCTACCCCGGCGAACCGAAGGTGGCCAAACAACTCTGGGCCAACGCTGAGCGCTTTACACCGCAGACCCGCGTCAACGCCTACACCCAGGCGATGATGGACCTGGGCGCCACGCTCTGTACCCGCAGCAAACCGAGCTGCCTGCTGTGCCCGCTGGAAAAGGGCTGCGAGGCGCACATGCTCGGCCTGGAAACCCGCTACCCGATCCCCAAGCCGCGCAAAGCCATCCCGCAGAAACGCACGCTGATGCCGATGCTCGCCAATGGCGAGGGCGCGATCCTGCTTTACCGTCGCCCGTCCACGGGCCTGTGGGGCGGTTTGTGGAGCCTGCCGGAACTCGACGACCTCGACGACCTGCCGCATCTGGCATTGCAGCACGCGCTGGAACTGGGCACCCAACAGGCATTGCCGAGCCTGGTGCACACCTTCAGCCATTTTCAATTATCCATCGAACCCTGGCTGGTTCAGGTCCAGGAGTCCGGTCATCACGTGGCCGAGGCTGACTGGCTCTGGTATAACCTCGCCACCCCGCCGCGCCTGGGCCTTGCCGCCCCGGTCAAGACCTTGCTCGAACGCGCGGCCGCCGTATTGAACGCAGGAGAGTCGTCATGACCCGCACCATCATGTGCCGCAAGTACAAAGAAGAATTGCCAGGCCTGGAGCGTGCTCCCTTCCCGGGTGCCAAAGGCCAGGACATTTTTGACCACGTCTCGCAAAAGGCCTGGGCCGACTGGCAGAAGCACCAGACCCTGCTGATCAACGAAAAACGCCTGAACATGATGAACGCCGAAGATCGCAAATATCTTCAGGGCGAGATGGACAAGTACTTCTCCGGCGAGGATTACGCCAAGGCCGAAGGCTACGTGCCGCCGTCGGAATAACCCCGATTTATCAGGGGTCGGAACGTAAGCGACGGTAATAATTAAATTTTTTTTGAAAACTTGCTTGACGACCCCCTGAAAAACCCGTTTAATGCGCCCCGTTGCCCAG
>NZ_JBGCUL010000374.1:0-4306 GCF_054177685.1 Pseudomonas sp. P5_A2_2 | reverse complement strand
CGTCTGCCTTGCTCATGTCGATTCCCTGTGTGGAGTTCAGACTAATCGTAGCTCGTAGATGCGGGGGCGCGCTTGCCTTGGGTCATGTTTGCGGCACAGGGCAGGTGTGGTACCACTGGGCAAATGGCCGCCATTTGTCATGGATAACCCCGTAAACTACGGCCCACAAAGATTGAGGGCTTTGGGTCGGTGCCCATGCCTTGCCCCCGACAGGATGAACTTTTGCCCACAGGCTTGAACAATCCGGACCACGCCCCTGGCGTCGCATTGAAACGCATACCGCTGCGCAAGGCCGCGGTGTTGTTCATTGCCACGGTGTGTCTGTGCCTGTGCGGTTTGCTCTACCTGCAACTGGAACAGTCTCGTCAACATGATCTGAGCGACGCGCAAGTGGCGTCTTCGAACCTGACGCGGGCCATGGCGCRGCAAGCCGAAGACACCTTCATGAAGGCCGACCTGGTGCTGACCAGTCTGGTGGACTGGATTCAGGTCGACGGTTTCGGCCCGGACCAGCGACCACGCTTGCAGCAGACGTTCGCCCGGCGGGTGCAGGCGCTGGATCAGTTGCACGGCATCCTGCTGTTCGACCAAAAGGGCCAGTGGGTGGTGACCTCGTTTGAAAACCTGCCCCGGGGTGCCGGGGTCGCGGACCGTGAATACTTCAAGTATCACCAGCAGAACGTATCGTCGGTGGCGCATATCGGCCCGGCCATCCGCAGTCGGGAAAACGGCGAGTGGATCATTCCGGTTTCCAAACGGGTCAACGACAGGAACGGGCATTTCCAGGGCGTGCTGCTGGCCGGCATCAAGATGTCGTACTTCGACCAGTTCTTCAAAAGTTTCAGCCTCGACGACAATGGCTCGATGTTTCTCGGCTTGACCGATGGCACATTGTTGGCGCGTCGACCTTTTGTAGAGGCGCAGATCGGCGTGTCGCTGGCCCAGACCGAGATTTTCCAGAAGTTCCTGCCGCTGACCACCTCCGGCAATGCGCTGTTCACCTCCATCATCGATGGTGTGACACGCATGTACAGTTACCGACAGCTGGAGGCCTATCCGTTGGTGGTCGCCGCTGCGTCGTCCACGGAATCCATTCTCGCGGACTGGTACGACACGGCGTTTCACTCCAGCCTCATCGTAGCCCTGGTATTGCTGGGCGTAGGATTGTTCGGGTGGGTGTTCCTGCATCAGGTGCGTGTTGGAGAGCGGGTCGAGGCGGATTTGCGCAGGGCCCAGCAAGCACTGGAGCTGATCGCCACTCACGACAGCCTGACCGGGCTGGCCAACCGCCGACTGTTCGAGCGGGCGCTGGGCATCGAGTTCGGGCGCGGCGCCCGGCAGGCCAGCCCCTTGAGCCTGATCATGCTCGATATCGATTACTTCAAGCGCTACAACGATACCTACGGCCATGTGGTGGGGGATCACTGCCTGGCCGAAGTGGCACGGGCGCTGAAGAGTTGCTGCCACCGCAAGGCCGATCTGGCGGTGCGTTACGGCGGTGAAGAGTTTGCGGTGCTGCTGCCCGACACCGACATCCACGGGGCCATGACGATTGCCGAGCAGATCCGCCGCAGCGTCATTGACAAGAGCATCAGCCACACCGGCTCGCCCAATGGCTACGTTACGGTCAGTCTGGGTTGCTATTCGTTCGTGCCGTCGGGGCGTGACAGCATGGACGTGTTTGTCGAACGGGCGGATGCGGCGTTGTATCAGGCCAAGCGTTCGGGGCGAAACCGCGTGGCAACGTTGTCGATGGCCGGTGGAGTCGAGGCGTTGATGCGCTCCGATCGTTGAAGTGCTTTTCCTGCCGCTGGTCCGCCTCTAGGGCCTGGCGGAATTGATCGTCTAGAGTTCCGTTAGCGCTGCCGAATCCGGCAGGCTCCCCCTCGCACGGACGATCGCCAACATGTTGCTACCGCAAGCGTTGACAGYCGTTGCTCTGACCGTCGCAGCCGCTGCCATCTTCCCGCTGGCCAGCCACGCGCAATCGAAAATCACCGCCGAAGAAGCTCACGCAATCGGCGTGGATGCCTACATCTATTTTTACCCGCTGCTGAGCATGGACATTACCCGCAAGCAATTCACCAACATCGAACCGGGCAAGGAATTCGGCAAAGGCCCGATGAACATGTTTGTGAGTGTGCCGCAGTACCCGCCTGCCGAGTTCAAAGGGGTGGTGCGCGCTAATTTCGACACCTTGTATTCGATTGCCTGGCTGGATTTGACCAAGGAACCGATGGTGATCGCCGCGCCGGATACCGACGGGCGTTTCTACCTGTTGCCGATGCTCGATATGTGGACTGACGTGTTCGCGTCGCCGGGCTGGCGCACCACGGGCACCAAGGCCGGGCAATTTTTGGTGACGCCGCCGGGGTGGACCGGCACGGTGCCCGCCGGGATGAGTCATCTGCTGGCACCCACGCCCTTTGTCTGGGTCATCGGCCGTACCAAGACCGACGGTGCGGCGGATTACGCGGCGGTGCACAAGATCCAGGCCGGCTACACGGTGACGCCGTTGTCCCGCTTGGGCAAGGAGCCTGAAGCCGTTACCGTGAAAATCGACCCGGCGGTGGACATGAAAACGCCGCCGAAGATTCAGGTCGACTCCATGTCGGCTGCCAATTACTTCACCTACGCTGCCGAACTGCTGAAGGTGAACCCGCCGCACAGCACCGACCAGCCAATGCTGGCGCAGCTCAAGCGTATCGGCATCGAAGCCGGCAAGCCGTTCGACATGGACGCGCTGGACCCGCAGATCCAGGCCGCGCTGCAAACGGTGCCGCAGGATGCGCAGGCCTTGATGACCTGGAAGGTGCCGACCCTGGCGCGGGAGGTCAATGGCTGGTCGATGAACACCGACACCATGGGCGTCTACGGCAACTACTACCTCAAGCGCGCCATCGTTACGCAAGTGGGGCTCGGTGCCAACCTGCCCGAGGATGCGATTTATCCGTTGAACATCGGCGACAGCAACGGCAAGTCTCTCGATGGTGCGAACAAATACGTGCTGCATTTCAGCAAGGACGAGACGCCGCCGGTGAGCGCCTTCTGGTCGATCACCCTGTATGACCCGGAAGGTTTCCAGGTCGGCAACTCGCTCAATCGTTTTGCGGTCAGTAGCTGGATGCCGTTCAAGGCCAACGCCGATGGCTCGCTGGACCTCTATTTCCAGAACGAAAGCCCCGGCAAGGATCTGGAGGCCAACTGGCTGCCGGCACCCAAAGGGCCGTTCAACCTGACCATGCGTCTGTACGGCCCGAAAGCCGAGGCGCTGAATGGCAAATGGAACCCGCCGGCGGTCAAGCCGATGTAAGCCTCAGGTGACAAAAAGCAGGCAATGACTGTACCTCATCGGCTGCTTTTGCCTGTCCAGCTGCCCGTCCCGCCACCCGCGCCACCGGTTCCACCTCCGGGGGCGCCGGTTCCACCACCCGCGCCGCTACCCGGACCATTGACTCCGGTGCTGCCGATTGACGAGCCGGGGCCATGACTGCGGCTGTAGTCACCCGAGGGTGCGCCGGGCCTGTTGTTGTCTGGCAGCATGGTTGAGTTGCGGGTGGCGCCCGAAGTCGTACCGGTCGCGCCAGTGCCAGTGCCAGTGCCATTGCCGGACGCCGCCAAGGTAGCCAGGGGCGTTGCCGACAACAATCCCGCCAAGAGTAGCGAAGTCATTCTGATGTTCATCATGGTCGTCTCCAGGGATGAGTCGTTACCTGATGCTTGTGTAGGGGCTGCGCAAGCGCCGTTGAATGTTTCATTTCCGGTGATTGGCTAAATCAATTGTCGTCGGCAGTGCTTGATCCCGTATACATAGCGGCCACTGGCGGAGCAATCCGCCGCTTGCGTGCAAAAGGATTGAACGATGAGCGAGCCACGCCTGACTGACCGTGCTTTGTATCTGCAACGCCTGGGCTTCGATGCACCTCCGGCACCGACCCTGGAAACCTTGCGCCAACTGCAACTGCGCCATACCGGCGTTTTCCCGTTTGAAAACCTCACCACATTATCCGGCGAACCGGTGCTGATCGACTTGCCGTCTATCGAGCAGAAGGTCTTGCATGACGGTCGTGGCGGTTACTGCTACGAACTCAACAACCTGTTTCTGGCCTTGCTTCAAGCGCTGGGTTTCGACGCCCGTGCCATCAGCGGCCGGGTGGTGATGGGCCAGCCGGAGGGCGCCTGGACTGCCCGGACCCATCGCTTGAGCCTGGTCATCATCGATGACGTGCGCTACATCACCGACGTCGGCTTCGGCGGCATGGTACCGACCGCGCCGCTGTTGCTCGATTCCCGCGCCGAACAACTC
>NZ_JBGCUL010000373.1:0-4309 GCF_054177685.1 Pseudomonas sp. P5_A2_2 | reverse complement strand
ATCAAGGACACGATCAGCGCACGGTCCGGCCAGTCCTTTTTGACCTGGGTGATTTCCCGCAGGTTGATCTCCAGCGAGCGGTCAGTGATCAGCTCGATGTTGTTAAAGCCCAGTACCTCCCGGTTAGCCCCGAAGTGCGCCGAGTAGCGCGACGACACGTTCACCGCCGCCGGGTCTTCACCCAGGGTTTTCCAGACCACGCCACCCCAGCCGGCCTCGAAGGCGCGGACCACGTTGTAGGCCTTGTCGGTCGGCGGCGCGGAGGCCAGCCAGAATGGATTGGGTGCTTTGATGCCGGCGAAGACAATCGACAGATCGGCCATTTACGCAGCCTCCACGTTGAGCATCAGTTGAGCATTGATCGCCTCGGCGGCGCGCTTGCCATGTTGCACCGCTTGCACGGTGAGGTCTTGATCGAGGCTGGTGCAGTCGCCGCCGGCATACACGCCGGGGATGCTGGTGCGCAGCTGTTCATCGACTTCGATGCGTTCGCCCTGGCGTTTGAGCTCGCGGGCCAGCGGATCGCTGAGGGCGCTGCCGTCGAAGGCCTGACCGATGGCCTTGAAGATCGCGTCGGCGGCCAGCTCGAAGGTTTCGCCAGTGGTTTGCAGGCGACCTTCTACCAGATGGGTGCGGGCGAAACGCATGCCGCGCACCCGACCATGGTCATCGAGCAGCACTTCTTCCGGTTGAGCCCAGGTCATCAGTCGCACTTGATTGGCCTTGGCAATGTCCTGTTCGTGATGGGTGGCGCCCATGTCCTCGACACCACGGCGGTACACCAGATTCACGTCGTGGGCACCGAGGCGGGCCATTTGCACGGCCATGTCAATGGCGGTGTTGCCCGCGCCGAGGACGATGCAATGGTCGGCCAGGGGCAGTTGGCTCAGGTCATCGGCCTGGCGCAGTTCGCGGATGTAGTCGGTGGCGGCGAGCAGGCCGGGCGCGTCTTCGTGGGTCAGACCMAGCTGTTTGCTGGCATTGAGCCCGACGCCGAGGAACACCGCATCGAACTGTTGGTGCAGTTCGCTGAGGGTCAGGTTCTCTCCGAGCCTCTGCCCGTGGCGGATTTCGATCCCGCCAATCTGCAACAGAAACTCAAGCTCCTTTTGTGCGTAGTCATCCACCAGTTTGTATTTGGCGATCCCGTATTCGTTGAGGCCGCCAGCCTTTTCCCGTGCCTCGAAGATCACCACGTCGTGCCCGTGCATGGCGCTGCGGTGGGCGCAGGACAAACCGGCCGGACCGGCACCGACAACTGCGATGCGTTTGCCGGTGGCGGCAGCGCGCTGGAAGGGGTGTTCGCTGAAGTGTGCGTTGTCCACAGCGTAGCGTTGCAACAGGCCGATCATGACCGGCGCGCATTCGTGAGCGCTGTTGCGCACGCAGGCTTGCTGGCAAAGAATCTCCGTCGGGCACACCCGGGCGCAACTGCCGCCGAGGATGTTGGCCGAGAGGATTTTCTGCGCGGCGCCTTGCACGTTGTCCTGCGCAATGTTGCGGATGAACGAGGGAATGTCGATTTCGCTCGGGCAGGCATTCACGCAAGGCGCGTCGTAGCAATACAGACAGCGCGAGGCTTCCAGGTGCGCCTGGCGCTCGTTGAGCGGCGGCGCCAGATCGGTGAAATGGCCGGCGAGGGTGGCCGCATTCTCTTGGGGATGCGGGAGGTGGTCCAGGGTCTTGATCACGGTTTTGGCCTCACGGTTATTTGAGGTGCTGCCTCTGAATGGGCATTGTTTTTTGTGTTGTCTGGGCTGACGTCATCGCGAGCAAGCTCGCTCCCACAGGGATCTCGGGTGTTCACAAAACCTGTGGGAGCGAGCTTGCTCGCGATAGGCCGCAGGCCGCTTTCAGCGTTTCACGGCAACAGGCTTGTGCAACTCAGCCCGCTTGCACAGCAAATCAAACACCGCCGGATACGCCGGCCGTTCGATATACCGCCCGGCACCACGCTCGGCCCGCAGGTCGCCGTCGGCCCAGACCACGCGGCCCTGGCTGATGGTGTGGCTGGGCACGCCGCGCACGGTCTTGCCTTCGAAGATGTTGAAGTCCACCTGCTGATGGTGGGTCTTGGCGGAAATGGTCCGCGTGCCTTGCGGGTCCCACAGCACCAGGTCGGCATCGGCGCCGACGCGAATCGCGCCTTTGCGCGGGTAGAGGTTGAAGATCTTCGCCGTGTTGGTGGATGTCAGCGCGACAAATTGCTGCATCGAAAAGCGTCCGCTGTTCACGCCTTCATCCCACAACACCGCCATGCGGTCTTCGATGCCGGCGGTGCCGTTGGGGATCTTGCTGAAGTCGTCGCGGCCCGCGGCTTTTTGCTCGGCGCAGAAGCAACAGTGGTCGGTGGCGGTGGTGTGCAGGTTGCCCGATTGCAGGCCATGCCAGAGCGCCTCTTGATGGCCGCGAGGACGGAACGGCGGGCTCATCACGTAACCGGCGGCGGTTTGCCAGTCCGGATCGCGGTAGACGCTGTCGTCCAGCAGCAGGTGCCCGGCCAGCACTTCGCCGTACACCGGCTGGCCCTTGCCCCGGGCGTAGGTGATTTCATCGAGGGCCTCCTTGGTCGAGACGTGGACCAGGTACAGCGGCGTGCCCAGGGTTTCGGCGATGCGGATCGCCCGGCTCGCAGCCTCTCCTTCGACCTGTGACGGCCGCGACAGCGGATGGGCTTCCGGCCCGGTGATGCCCTGGGCCATCAGCTTGCGTTGCAGGTGATACACCAGTTCACCGTTTTCCGCGTGAACGGTCGGCACCGCGCCCAGTTCCAGGCAGCGTTCGAAACTCGCCACCAGGGTGTCATCGGCGGCCATGATCGCGTTCTTGTAGGCCATGAAATGCTTGAAGCTGTTGACGCCGTGATGGCTGACCAACTCGGCCATTTCCTCGCGGACCTGCTCGCTCCACCAGGTAATGGCGACGTGAAAGCCGTAGTCCGACGCCGACTTCTCGGCCCAGCCGCGCCACTGATGGAAGGCTTCGAGCAAGGATTGCTGCGGATTGGGAATCACGAAGTCGATGATCGAGGTGGTGCCGCCGGCCAGTCCCGCCGCCGTGCCGCTGTAGAAGTCTTCGCTGGCCACGGTGCCCATGAAGGGCAGTTGCATGTGSGTGTGCGGRTCGATGCCGCCGGGCATCAGGTATTGGCCGCTGCCGTCGAGCACTTCGGCGCCTGCAGGTACATCGAGATTTTCGCCGATGGCCTTGATCACGCCGTCTGCGCAATACACATCGGCGCGATAACTTTCATCATGGGTAATAACGGTGGCGCCACGGATCAACAGAGACATTCCGAGTTCCTCGCAGGCAATGACCGGCTTATGCCGGTTCTAGATGTTTTATTCAAAACAGCCCGCACAGAACTAATCCTGCCAACGCTGTCAGGATTAAACGCTAGCTGCACTTATCAGAATCGGCAAGAATATTTTTTATAAGCTTATTCAGTAGTTAACTATTTGATATTTAACGAATAAATACAGAAATCACCAAAATGGTGAGGCCGCTCACCATTTTGACGCACTTGACAGGATCGAAAAATAGTCAAGATTTCCTATGTGAAATCAGCTGTTTGAGTATGGTCTATGGTTGATGCGCAGCCATTGAAAAAAGATCAACGCACCAGATTGAGTCCTGACTGTTTCGACAACTTGCCTGGCAGTCGACCTGAGTGGCCTGACAAATAGTCGAGTCAGTGAATAAAAGCGATAAACATCAGTTGGTTGCAATGTGTTTATGGAACTGCCCGATGCGTAATCGGGGCACTCGGCACGTTTATTGATGCCGCCAGCCCCTGATGAGCAACAATAATCAAAAGAACAGTGGAGCGGCCATGCAACAGATCAGATCGCAAGTGACCGAACGCGACGGCTTGTTTGAGCTGGAAGCCGGCAGCGATGTCCTCGACAGTCCCCGTTACAACCACGACATCGCACCGACCAAGGTGCGCGAACGCACCTGGAACAAATGGCACATCACCGCGCTGTGGGTGGGCATGGCAATCTGCGTGCCGACCTACACCCTCGGCGGGGTGCTGACCGCGTACTTCGGCCTGACCGTCGGCGAAGCGCTGCTGGCGATTCTGTTCGCCAACATCATCGTATTGATTCCCCTGACACTTAACGCCTTTCCCGGTACCAAGTACGGTATTCCCTTTCCGGTGTTGCTGCGCTCGTCCTTCGGCGTGCTCGGTTCCAACATTCCGTGCCTGATTCGTGCCTTGGTGGCGTGCGGCTGGTTCGGCATCCAGACCATGTTCGGCGGGCTGGCGATTCACCTGTTTCTCGGCTCGGTGTTCGAAGGCTGGAAA
>NZ_JBGCUL010000372.1:0-4311 GCF_054177685.1 Pseudomonas sp. P5_A2_2 | reverse complement strand
TTCTCTGCCGGTCATGGCCACGCAGCGTGATGGTCAAATCCGATGCAAATGATTGGTCAGGTCGAATTCAAATGGGTGGACAAGTCCGTGCATAAACCAAGGGGCCTAGGCCCCTTGGTTTATGCCGCGCGTCCCATAAGCTGATTTTGCTCTTTTGCRGCTTTCTCACGCTGTCGGTCGATGTAGTCTGAAAGGTCTTTCAGATGGATGCCCAGCTCGGCCTTCTGGCTATTGGCGCCCAGGCGCACCACCGGAATATCGATCTCGCCTGATAGGCGTTTTTGCTTGAATTTTTCTACGGTTAAATTCATGTAATCTGCGCAAACGCAATCCAGTGGAATGACTGCTTGCCCATTGTATTGAGCCATCAGAAGAAAAAGGGTGTTCATGCCGCCACCTCGATTGGTTTAATTTCTGGACCTGTATTGGCTCTGAGTAAGGTCATCATCGACCTCGGCAGCACCGAACCTCCATGGACGGTTTGTGCGAATATGGGCATGCTTCGCTTCCGCTTTGGAGCAAGGAGCCAGCAATGATTGCTGACGGCGCTATATTCACCAGTAAAAGACTGGTTTGGTGGTTGCTTTCCCCGCTGGGTGTATTGCTCGTTGTAGGAGGGCTGGTTCTGGTTTTTTTGGCAGAGTGATGCGCCTGCTTGGTTCCAAGTAATCGGTAGCTTGGCTGCGGTTGTAACTGCATTGGTTGTAGCTAATAAACAGGCGCGTGACACGGCTCAGGCACGCAGGACTAACGATGAAGTGGTGTTTCGACTGGRTTGCGGTGTTGCAACGCGTGCCGCTGCGGTGAGTAGTCTTTTGTTTCAGAACTTCGACACAATTCAATCCAATGACAAGGCTGCCCGAGTTGAAATAATGACCACAGTTGAGGAGCAGCTGCTCGCAATGCGTGGCATTAATCCTGTCGATTTGCCGTTGCCCGATATGGTGGAACCCTTTCTGGTTATTAGGGGCGCCCTGGAGCAGAGCGTGGTCATGGCGCGCCTTCTTTCCGATACAGGCACGATTGATAGATTGAGGTGCGCGACAACGCTCTCGATGAATTCCCAGGCTATTCACGATGCGGCCAGAAAGTTGTCTGGTCTGCGGCTGGTGTGAAGTTTCTGGCGAGTATTTATACCCCACAACAAGCTGCGCGGGCGGGCGATTCTGAGCGATTAGCGTTGCGTCAGGTACGGCTGCCCCGCGCAGCTTTTCGTGGGGTATAAGTGTCTCGGCGGTGGCGCTAAGCGGGTCAATAATGCCTGCTGCTGCGCAGCAGAGACTGTTTGTTTCTGGTGCGTTACCGCCAAAGTCGAATTGTTCAAGCGCCCCATTCTGGACGCGGGCTGGATTATCACTGTACCCGACTACGTTGCTATGGCGGACATCTTCGACCGCGCCATAAACCACGAGTGGCCAGCAGGGTAGGTCTGCATGGTGTTTGGCTGCGTCTGCGTCAGTCTGTTGCAACGATTCGTACATTCTTCATTCGGCCTACAACGCCTGCGCCGGTACACTGCCAACCGATTCTCTTTTGAGGTTGGTCGTAATGGTTAGTCGCCGGCAATTGATAAAAATCAGTGCACTCGGCACCGCTTCATTTGCGGCGCCGGCGGCTTACTGTGTGAGCGAGATGACCATGAGCTACAACACCCGTAACCCGATCGGTAGCACCGATCCGCGCGATTTGTCGGACAACGCGAAATGCTTAGATAGCTTCACGAACGGGCCCGAGCCCACATATACAGATCGGCTTGGGGCGAATCGCAAAAGCATCCCGGGGATGATCGCAGAGTTTGATACCTACCAGTTGCAACGGGGTGAAGCGTTTCATAGTGCTCAGACCAACCGCGAATCGGTGTTCGATGCGGCCCAGGCATCTCGCCGTTCTGATTTCGCCACATTTATGGATGCGAGTGGGTTTGAGTCGCCAGAGGCATATATCGCCGGACTTTTGCTCAGTAGGATCACGCAAACGGTTTCCTATCTCGGTAACGAGTACCGTGTAAAAAGTCAGTTCCTTCCGCTCACGACCACCACCTGGGCTACGGACGAATCGAAGCTGAAGTTGGTCGGCGACGACTCGCTACGCCAAGAGATGGCACTGGCCGGCGGATCACAGAAGGTGGGGTGGTCGAGAACAATCCTATCCGAAACGATAAAAACCGTCGGGGAAATGCTTTCCGCGCAGGCCTACAACGTGTGGGAGTATGCCGACAGCATCATTAGCAAGCCGACATCTGATCCCAAAACTTGGGACTGGTCGCCTGCCTTAATCGCGGCTTGGAACGCCACTCCAGCGGGAGGCTCTCTGGTTGTCCCTCTTGGCGTACATATCGCATCCGCAGTTACCTTGCCGGACAAAGCGGTCAATCTTTACTGCATGGGGCCGATCACGGTTGCCGATGGCAATTGGACGGCGTTGTACTTCGACGGCACGGCCAATGTGGTTGAATACCCAGGCACTATTCTGACAGGGCTTACCGCTTCAGACACGAAGTTGAATTTCGTATCGGGAATGGAACCAAACCTCAATCCCACCGAATATTACCTGGTCATTTATTCGAATGAGGTAAACGTCAATCGGGTTAACGAGGCTCATTACACGCCATACTTGAAGCGAGAGACCCACTCGCTCAGCCATTACGACTGGTCGGTCCATGACCCAATTTTGTACACCTACAATAACTTGGTCGGCGTTACTCTGCGTTTTGTAAAAAAAGCACAACGCACCAAAATTGTAGGTCTTTCGTTGGTTGCAGATACAACCACGGACCGAACGGCACGTGATCTTTTACGCACTTGCTATAAGAGTTGCGTGGACTTCGAGGGTTTGTTCATTGATGCATCGAAGGCCAACCGGGCGGGGTTTGGTTTCGAAATGTTCGGGTGTTTCGATTTCGTGCTGAACTCTCCACGCGTGCTGGGTTACAACTTGACTGGCTTCGACTCCTATAAAATCCGCAACTTCCTGTCGGCGCATTTGGTGTTTAACCATTATATCGATGCCACTGACCGGGATGTCGGAGGGATCAAAACTGAGCGTGCCTATGCCGCCATGTACGGCAATTTGGTGTTGTTCTACAACTGTCATCTGAATGGTATCGATGAGCACTTCGGCAGTCGGTACATCATTCGGGGCGGCAGTCTTTCGCACCGCGGCGTTGGGTTCTCCGGCCGAGACTTTACCATTGACGGCACCCGATTTACTGGGCCGGGGGTGATGTTCCAACCACGAGACGATGCGCCATCGTGTTCCGGTACGCTGCGTATCGACAACGTTGAGCTCGATGCCGTATCCCGTTTGATCCTCGCCGAGACCAATACCACGGCGGACCCATTGGGTCGCACCACCCCCTTCAAGTTTTTTGATCGGGTATTGATCGACGGTGTTGTAGTTAAGGGAGGAAAGCAAGTAGAGGACAACATTATCTCTATTCGAGGAATTCGGAGTGCCGCCAAGTTCACATCATCCCTGACGACCCTGTTTGAAATTARGAATCTGAAGGTGTTTAGTGAGCGCACGACAGTGGACCAGTGCATCGTCCAGGTAGCTAACGCATGGATCGGTATGCTCCACGCCAAGGACTGGGAGATCGCTGACAGCGCCGTTGCGTACCGGGGAGACATTCGATATTTAGGGCCGATCTATGATGCGCTCAACGTCGGGGAGCTGAAACTTACCAACAGTCGAGCGACAGTTTACGGTGTCCGAAATACAGCCAAGCTCACCATGCAGGGCGGTGCTCTGGCGGGTAGTGGCGAACGGCTGTTGGTGTCTGGCGACCATGGAGATGTCACAGTCGCCTTGTCTGGCGTGGATCTGTTGAAACCGCTCAGCGAATTGGCGCCCATTGCCGGAGCTAACCCTACTTGGGATATCGTCGATTGCAAGGTGGCAGTTGCGCCCGATAACCTGGCGGGCCGAGTTGGCCGTGGGCTGCGTAACACTATTGCAGTCGGTGTGGCCTTGCCGGGCGCGTTGGTTGGCAAGCTGCGAGTGTATGAAAACCCAAGCCTGTACATTCCGGCAACGATCCTGGCGACAGGTTCTTGGAGCGTACCCACCATTGCCACCGGCGGTTTTACTTCGTTTGATTTCGTGGTGAGCGGAGTCGTCTTCGGGGACCAAGTGGATGTAAGTATCTACCCGTTCGCACTGCTGGTTTCTGCGCAGGTAACGGGGCCTGATACGATCAAGGTGACGCTGTATAACGGCACTACCAACGCAATCTCCCCGGGGATTCAGGGGCTGAGGTTTACTGTCAGGAAAGTTTAAATAGTTGGATCGAGGGGGCTCAACGATTTGCTC
>NZ_JBGCUL010000371.1:0-4312 GCF_054177685.1 Pseudomonas sp. P5_A2_2 | reverse complement strand
GTCCTACATCTGGCAATTCGAGGCAACTCCTGGCAGCGGCGTATTCGAGGACATCATMCTGTTGCCGGCTGGCGACCTGGCKTTCCAAWGCGCCGACGGTACCGCGTTCAAGGTCTCTCCTGACCTCGCCGGGTTGTCGTTGCGGGTCAAGGCGATCTATCAGGACGGTCATGGCACCACGGAGATCCTGTTCTCCACGCCGACGGCTGCCATCGTTGCCGGTGCACCGGTCACGCCAACGGCGCTGGTGCCTGTAGTCGATGCCACCGCGGGTGGCGCGGGCCTGCACATGGTCCGCTCCGACCTCAACTTCATTCTTGACCAGATCAAGATTGCCGAGGCTGATGCGGCCGGTCAGGACATCCTCTCGCTGATCCCGAATATCCGCGCGCCGTTGGGCCTGCGTGCGGTCGACGGGTCGAACAACAACCTGATGAACCTCAACGGCATTAACAACACCGAGTTTGGTGCCGCCGATAACGTCTTTCCGCGCTTGACCGATCCGGTCTTCAATCCGGCGGAAGGGGGAACGTCGTATGCGCAGAACAGCGGCCTTGTGATTGACTCGCAGCCACGCACCATCAGTAACCTGATCGTCGATCAGACAGCGAACAACCCGGCGGCCTATGCCACGGCTTTCAACCCGGGCCTGGACGGCGTGCTGAACTTCGGCGCGGTGGGTAACGACGACGTGCTCAAGGATGGCGTACAGATTGTCGCCAGCCCCGGCCTGGATGGTCAGTTCGGTACTGCCGATGATCACGATGTGTACTTTTTCGAGAACGTCGCGGCGGACGCGGGGTTGTCCGCGCCGTTCAACGCCTGGATGACCTTCTTCGGACAGTTCTTCGATCATGGTCTGGACCTGGTCACCAAAGGTGGTTCGGGCACCGTCTTCATTCCACTGCAACCGGATGATCCACTGTTTGTCCCTGGTAGCCCGACGAACTTCATGGTCCTGACCCGCGCGACCAACCTGCCAGGGGCGGATGGCATTCTTGGTACGGCCGACGACATCCATGAGCAAACCAACACCACCTCGCCGTTCGTGGACCAGAACCAGACCTATAGCTCGCACCCGTCGCATCAGGTGTTCTTGCGCGCTTATCAACTGACCGACACTGGCCCTATAGCGACTGGCAGGCTGATCACCAACCGTGATCTGGGCGCGGATGGCCAGTTTGGTACTGCGGACGACGTCGAAATCGGTGGCATGGCGACCTGGAAGGTAGTCAAGGCGCAAGCCCGTGACATTCTCGGCATCAACCTGACCGACGCCGACGTCGATAATGCCCCGCTGTTGGCGACAGACGCCTATGGCAATTTCATCAAGGGGCCGAACGGTTTCCCGATGGTGGTGATGAAGGGCGTTGACGGTCTTGGTGGCACGCCGGATGACGTCCTTGTCGAAGGCGATCCGCTTGCTCCCCTTGACCTGACCAATGCTGTGCGTACCGGTCACCAGTTCCTCGTCGACATCGCCCACAATGCAACACCGGTAATCGTCGGTGGGGTTCTGCTGGCGGATGCCGATACCGCTGTCGGTAATGCGCAGCCCGTTGACGCGGGCGGCAACAACCTGACCTATGACAACGAACTGCTCGACGCTCACTACATCGCTGGCGACGGCCGGGTCAACGAGAACATCGGCCTGACCGCGGTGCATGCGATCTTCCACTCCGAGCACAACCGGCTGGTTGCGCAGACCAAGGATACCGTGCTCGATTCGGGTGACGTGGCCTTCCTCAACGAGTGGCTGCTCAATCCGGTGGCCGCATTGCCAACCACCCAGGCCGAGTTCGATGCGCTGCAGTGGAATGGCGAGCGCTTGTTCCAGGCTGCCAAGTTCGGCACCGAAATGCAGTATCAGCACCTGGTGTTCGAGGAGTTTGCGCGGACCATCCAGCCCAGAGTCGACCTGTTCTTCGCACCGACCCAGGTCTATGACGTCGACCTCGATGCCTCGATCGTCGCCGAGTTCGCCCACACCGTGTACCGGTTTGGCCACTCGATGCTGACCGAGACCGTCGATCGCTTCGATATCAACTTCAACGTGGTGGGCGACGGCAATCCGAATGCCCTGGGCAATCAACAGACTGGCCTGATCGCAGCCTTCCTCAACCCGTTGGCGTACGCCGCCAGTGGCGTGTCGCCAGAGGATGCGACCAGTGCGATCATACGTGGGGTGACTCGGCAAGCCGGTAACGAAATCGACGAGTTCGTCACCGATGCGCTGCGCAGTAACCTGCTCGGCCTGCCGCTCGACCTGCCGGCGCTCAACCTCGCCCGTGGCCGCGACGTGGGGATTCCCTCACTCAATGCGATCCGCCGCGACATCTACAGCCAAACCGGTGATACCCAACTCAAGCCGTACACCAGCTGGGTCGATCTGGTGCAGTACCTCAAACATCCGGAGTCGTTGATCAACTTCATCGCGGCCTATGGCACGCATGACACGATCACAGGGGCGACCACGATGGAGGGCAAACGCGCTGCAGCCCTGGCGCTGGTCTTCGGTGGTGCGGGTGCACCGGCTGACCGCCTGGACTTCCTCAACAGCACCGGTGCCTTTGCCAACGTAACGCTGGCCGGCAAGGATGGGCTGCTGGGTACTGCCGACGACCTGAAGGGTGTGACGGTCACTGGCGTCGATGCCATCGACCTGTGGATCGGCGGCCTGGCCGAAGCGAAAACCCCGTTCGGCGGCATGCTCGGCTCGACCTTCAACTTCGTGTTCGAGAACCAGCTGGAAAAACTGCAGGACGGCGACCGCTTCTACTACCTGGAGCGTACCTCTGGCCTGTCGATGAATGCCGAACTTGAAAGCAACTCGTTCGCCAAGCTGATCATGGCCAACACCTCGGCCACGCACTTGCCTGGCCTGGTGTTCTCGGACCCAGGGCTCTACCTGGAAGTGGACCTGAGCAAGCAATACAACGATGGCCTGCTCGCCGCCGATCCGCTCGGCCCGAATGCCGGGCAGGTGGTATTCCGCGACAATCCGCTGACCGTGGGACTGGACACCAACTACATCCGGTACAACGGTGAAGAGCACATCGTGCTGGGTGGCACCGACAACGCAGACATCCTCATCTCCAGTGATGGCGATGACACGGTCTGGGGTGATGGCGGCAACGATCGCATCGATGGCGGTAACGGCAACGACCAGCTGCGCGGTGGCGTCGGCGACGACATCATCACCGACACCGGCGGCGACGATAACATCCAGGGTGGCGACGGCAACGACGTGCTGCACGGAGGCAACGGCATCAACCTGATCATTGGCGGGTTCGGCAGCGACTTCATCGTGACCGGTGAGGATGCCTCCGAAGCCATTGGTGGCCAGGGCAACGACTTCATCCTGGGCAGCAAAGCCAACGAACAGGACATGGGTAACGAAGGCGACGACTGGATCGAGAAGGGCACTTCGGATGGTGCCCCTGGCGACAACTTCGATCCGCTCGGCAACGACCCGGTGATCGGCCACGATGTATTCATCGGCGGTAACGAGAACGATAAGTTCAACGGCGAAGGCGGCGACGACATCATGGTCGGCAGTCTCGGCTTCGGTGACCGCTATATCGGCGGCTCCGGCTATGACTGGGCAACCTTCAAGGATCTCGCCCAGGGCGTGACCATCGATTACAGCGACCGCTTCTTCGATGTGCCACCGATGCCAGGTTCGGGCGCCTCGGCGCTGGTGCGTTTCGACATCATGGAAGGGCTGTCGGGTTCGTCCCACGGTGACTTCCTGCGCGGTGATAGCGAAGATGCGACATCGCTACCCACCGCGGGTGCAACCGGCAGTGTGCTGACCAACATCAGCCTGATCAACGGTCTGGCGGGCCTGTTGCCAGTTGGAGCGACGTTCTTCGACGGCGGTAACATCATCCTCGGTGGCAGCGGCAGTGACCTCATCGAAGGTCGCGGTGGTGACGACATCATCGACGGTGACAAGTGGCTGAACGTACGCATCAGCGTACGGGCGAACGCTGATGGCACTGGCGCGGAAATCGCTACGTTCGACAGCATGGCGCCGATGGTTCAGGCGATGCTCAATGGTACTTACAACCCGGGCCAGCTGGTCATCGTGCGGGAGATTCTGACCGGCACTGACAGCTTCGACACCGCGGTGTTCTCCGGTAATGCGTCGGAGTACACAGTCGCTGTCGATGGCAACGCCGTCGTCGTGACCGACCTGGTGGCCGGGCGTGATGGCGTCGATCGCCTGACGGGCATCGAGCGTCTGCAGTTCGCTGACCAGGCGCAGGCGTCCGGCGTTGGCACCGTCTTGAACAGTGGTCCTGTGGGG
>NZ_JBGCUL010000370.1:0-4326 GCF_054177685.1 Pseudomonas sp. P5_A2_2 | reverse complement strand
ACACCGGCCTGTGCCAATGCCAACGACATCGCTCGCCGCGCACCACTGCCGTCCTCGGGGCCGGCGGTCAGGTGAAAGGCATCGGCGCTGGTGCCGTAACCGACCAGTTCCGCCAGGGGCCTGGCGCCCCGGGCCAGCGCATGTTCCAGAGATTCGATGACCAGCAGCCCGGCCCCTTCTCCCATGACAAAGCCATCGCGACCACTGTCGAAAGGTCGCGAAGCGCGCTCAGGCGTTTCGTTGTAAGCACTGGACAAGGCACGAGCAGCCGCAAACCCGGCAAGACTGACCCGATCGATCGCCGCTTCCGTACCACCGCACACTGCGATATCCGCCTCACCCGCGCGAATCAACCGCGCCGCATCACCAATCGCCTGAACCCCGGCGGCACATGCCGTGACCGGCGCACCTAACGGTCCTTTGAAGCCATGCTGGATCGACACGTGACCTGCCGCGAGGTTGACCAGAAATGAAGGGATAGTGAATGGAGACAAACGTCTCGGACCACGGCTATCGGTGGTGCGTACCGCGTCGGCAATCGCACCAAAACCACCTACGCCTGAACCGATGATGGTGGCTGTGCGCTCCTGGGCAATGACGTCCTGTGCTTGCCAGCCGGCTTGCTCCAGTGCCTGACGTGCGGCTTCCATGGCGAACAGGATGAAGCGATCCATTTTCTTCTGTTCTTTAGGTGGTGTTGCACGATCCGGGTCGAACCCTGCTTCAGGATCGTCAGCCAGCGTCTGCACCGTCCCCCCAACCTTGGCAGGCAGATCGGCAACCACCTCTTGCGCAAGATTGCGCAGCCCGGAACGCCCGGCCAGCAGCCGCTCCCAGACCGCTTCGACACCGCACCCCAGCGGTGACACCAGACCCATACCTGTTACAACCACACGACGATCACTCATACCAAACACACCTCTAGCCGATGGATGGCGCTTACCGATAACGGGCAGCGGCCTTGCTTTTGGAAAGGTTAGGCGCCATCAMATGACGCGCCGCCACAAACGCATCCCAATCCGCCGCATCTGGCAACGAAGGAATAGTGATCAATTCACCCTGATCCAGACCCGACAACGCAGCATCGACCAWCTCACCTGCCTCCATCACCATGTCCGCAGGAATCTGTGACGCATCGATACCAGAGCGCTCCCAGATCTCGGTGCGGGTCACACCCGGCAGCACCGCCTGGATCTTCACCCCGGTGCCATTCAGCTCGGTGTTCAATGATTGAGTCAAGCTCAATACATAGGCCTTGCTGGCGCTGTACGTCGCGTTGAAACGCTCGGGAAACAATGCCACCACCGATGCAATATTGATGATCGTACCGCGCCCGGCCTTGGTAAAACTGGCTGCAGCCGCCGCGGCCAACCGCGTGACAGCGGTGATATTCAACTGAATCAATCGCTCCAGTTGATCGGTATCGGCATTGGCCAATAGCCCGTCCGCCGCCACGCCGGCGTTATTGAGCAACAGGCTGATGCTCGAATCGCTGCGTAACCGCTGTTCGAGTTGCAACACGTCTTCTTTTTGGGTCAGATCCGCCTTCCGCACTTCGACCTTGATCCCATGCTCCGAGCGCAGCTTGCTCGCCGCCGCCTCCAGGCGCTGCTCGTCGCGAGCCACCAGCAACAAATCAAAACCACGGGCTGCCAACCGCTCAGCGTAAACCGCCCCGATACCAGAAGAAGCACCGGTGACGAGGGCCGTACCTTGGGGCTGAACCGAATTCATGACTGTGCTCCTGAAGGATGCCGAGGGATGCCTGACGCCAAAGCACTTCGGCGCAAGCTATTTTTATTATAGGCATAATTCAATCTCAATATGATAGTCGTAATTTTTTCTTCCCGAAGAACGCTCGGCTCTCGTCTCTGGCCCAGCCAGAATGAGAGTAGACCCTGAATGAACGTAAAACCGCGCCGGGCCCCTGCAATGGAATGAACGGTATTGCGAGCCGACCTGTACTTTGGCTGAATTCGGGTGGCCGACAGCAACGACAACTCCAAGAGTCACAGACGACTGGTCCACCGGGCATAAGTCTCGCTACAGACAAAGGCCGATCAATGATCGGCCTTTGTCGTTCAATCACACCCTTAGTTCACCTCGATCTTGTCGCGATTTCTATCCAGAATCGCTTTGCCAATACCCTTCACTTCCAGCAATTCATCAACTGACGCAAACGCACCATTACTTTCACGATAAGCAACAATAGCCTTGGCTTTTTCCTCGCCCACTCCTGCCAACTCACGTTGCAGCGTAGGTGCATCAGCACTATTGAGATCGACTTTGCCAGATTGCGCCTTGGCGGCCACATTCTGCACCAGAGGCGCATTCATCACCTCGGGTGCGTTACCAGGCGCGGCGATTGCCGTAAGAGAGACACTGGTGAGAAGGGCGAAAATCAGAGAGTAGAAACTGCTTGTACGCATTAGTGAAGCTCCATGCCATCGTTTGAGAAAGCAGCTTTTGCGAAGCTGCTCTCCAAACGTAGGCTATGCCATGGGACTGTCAAAATTGTGTACGTTACTGGATATGAAACAATCAGGGCTCCAGGCGGCGCTGCTGGTAGATCCAGTCGACAATCTCACCGTCCGGGGTATAGCCGCTGACAGTGTCGCGCAACAGCTGGCGGACGCGCGCATAGTCGTCCTGATCCACCGCAGCGAGCAATTCGGTCAGCTTGACCCTCAGCACGTCCCAAGACAGATGATCCTCATTGGCCGTCATGATCATCGGGTGCTGAGTGGCCGCTACGTTGTCACCAATCAGCAGCTCCTCGTAAAGCTTCTCACCCGGACGCAGCCCGGTGAACTCGATAGCGATGTCACCATGCGGGTTTTTTTCCGAACGAACGCTCAGGCCGGACAAATGGATCATTTTCTCGGCCAGCTCGACGATCCTCACGGGCTCGCCCATGTCCAGGACAAAAACATCACCGCCCTGCCCCATGGAGCCCGCCTGAATCACCAACTGCGCCGCTTCAGGGATGGTCATGAAGTATCGGGTGATCTTCGGATGCGTGACGGTCAGTGGGCCGCCCGACTTGATCTGTTTGTGAAACAACGGAATGACCGAACCCGACGATCCCAGGACGTTACCAAACCGCACCATCGTGAAGCGCGTTTTGTTCACACGCGAAACATTGCTCGTATCACCGAACAACACCGGAGCCAACTCACGACTCAGCGCTTGCAACGTCAACTCGGCAAGGCGCTTGGTACTACCCATGACATTGGTAGGTCGCACGGCCTTGTCCGTCGAAATCAAGACGAAGTTGTCCACTCCTGCTTGAAGTGCGGCCTGGGCCGTATTAAGCGTGCCTATCACATTATTGAGCACACCTTCGGCAATGTTGTGTTCGACCATGGGCACATGCTTGTAGGCTGCGGCGTGATACACCGTATCTACTCGCCAGGTTTTCATGACATCCAACAACTTGTTCGGGTTACGAACCGACCCAAGAATCGGCAAAAGACGGATGGGCAGCGACTCTCGAGCGACCCGCTGCTCCAGTTCGGACAAGATGGAGTAAAGATTGAACTCACTGTGTTCAAACAGTAGAAGCGTTTTCGGGCGCAGCGCCAGTATTTGCCGGCAAAGCTCGGAGCCAATGGAGCCCCCGGCACCCGTGACCAACACGGACTGCCCCGTGATGCAATGTTTGAGCAAATCAGCCTGGGCCGGGACTGCGTCACGCCCAAGCAGGTCGGCAATGTCTACTTCCTGGATATCGTCAACCTTGACGCGGCCACTGGCCAGATCCATGAAACCCGGGACACTTCGTACGTGCAACGGAAAGCCTTCGAGAAATCCGAGAATCTCGCGACGGCGTCCACGATTGGACGACGGAATAGCGAGGAGAATTTCCTGAGCCCCCGTGTTGTCGATCATCTGCTGGATGTGCTTGGGCTTGTATACCTGTAATCCGGAAATCACCCTATCGGCAATTCCGCTATCGTCATCGATAAAAGCAACAGGCCGCATGGCGCGCCCCATCCGCAAGGCAGCAACGAGTTGATTACCCGCCGCCCCCGCGCCGTAGATAGCCACTTTAGGCAGACCGTCATCCCGGCTGGTGAACGGGACGTGCTGAGCAGCGCTGAACCAGTCGCCCAAAAAGTACTGACGCATGGCCAGGCGCAGCCCACCGATCATGATCAGGCTCAACCACCAATAGTTGAAAATGATCGAACGAGGAACGACGTTTTGATGATTGCTGTACCAGTACACCACAACGCCAAGTATCAAGGACGATAGCGTCACCGCCTTGATGATGGCGATGAGTGCGTCATTTCCAAAATAACGCATGACCGCACGGTACATGCC
>NZ_JBGCUL010000369.1:0-4328 GCF_054177685.1 Pseudomonas sp. P5_A2_2 | reverse complement strand
CCTATGATCAATTGGTGCGGGGTGAAGTCGAAGCCGTGTCGATCGATGCGGTCGCCGGGCGGATCGCGGCGGTGATGCTGGTGCCGTATCCACCTGGCATTCCGCTGATCATGCCGGGCGAGCGCTTTACCGAGTCGACCCGCTCGATCATCGATTACCTGGCGTTTGCCCGCACGTTCGATAGCAGTTTCCCGGGGTTCGTTGCTGATGTGCACGGATTGCAACATGAAGATCAGGGCAGTGGACGGTGCTACACCGTCGATTGCATCAAGGAATGAGGACCTTTCCCAGTATGCAGCCGGTTATAAATCCGAATTTCCCAGGGTTGTCGGTACGGGTTGCCGACGAGGGTTTTGCCGCCTATATCTGGGGCAGTGATTTCAGTTTTGAAGTCGCGGCCTACGGTGCGGCCGAAATAGGCAAGCCGGTGGCACAGTGGCCGGTCACCCCGATCACGCCTTATCGCAAGTGCTACGGCATCGACCCCGAGGAATTCAGCAGCTTTCGCGATGGCGCCGACAGCGCGATTTTCATGGCCTATCTGGATGACCAGCCCGTGGGGCATCTGGTGGTCAGTACCAACTGGAACGGCTTTGCCCATATCGACGAACTGGCGGTGCATGCACCGGCCCGACGGCATGGAGTGGCCAAGGCCCTGCTGGATGTGGCGCAATTCTGGAGCCGCAAGAAAAAACTCCCGGGCATCATGCTCGAAACCCAGAACAACAACCTCGGGGCCTGCCGGCTCTATGAGCGCTGCGGTTATGTGATTGGCGGGCTCGACCAGCTGCGCTATCGCGGCATCGATCCGAACACCGCCGAAGTGGCGCTGTTCTGGTATCGAATGTTCGAAAATCCGCTGGAAAATATGCTCAGTTCGTCAGCATCGCCGCGGCTTGTTCCGTGACGATGGCCAACAGTGCCTGAACCGCCGGAGACGGCTCGACGTTTTTCAGCGACAAGGCGTAGAGAATGATCGGCACGGCTGGCGCCAACGGGCAGGTGTCCAGTCCCGAGGCTTTGGCACCAAGGGCGGTGAAGGGGTCGACGATGGCCAGACCTTCGCCGGCCTCGACCATGCTGCGCATCATCTGATGCGTCTGGACCCGGGTTTGAATCACCGGAGCAGGGCGCAAGCCGTGCAGTTTGTTTTCCAGTGCCGGGCTCAGCGGGTCTTGCCCCTCAAGGCCGATCATCGATTGACCGGCCAGATCCTGCAGTGAAATGTATTTCTGTTTCGGTTGCAGCCAGCCATGGGGTGCGAGCAATTGAAGTTTGCCCTGGGCAATCGCCTGGCAATCGAGGTCGGCGTGATCAGGGTCATGCAGGCTCAGCCCCAGATCGCTTTCACGTAGCAGCAGGCTTCTGACGATGTCGCGGGTGGGCTGGCAAAGGAGTGTGCAAGGCGCGTCGGGCAGTCGTCGGCGCAGTGCCGCGATGCTGTGTGGCAACAGTTGGTTAGCCAGAGGCGGGGTACAGATGATGCGCAATGGCGGCGCCAGGTATTGCCTGAGGCTGTTGGCCAGGCGCTGTACGGGTTCGAGTGCATCGTAGACCCGGACAATTTCCACCTGCAATTCCCGCGCTTCGCGGGTGGCCTGCAAACGCCCGCGAACGCTGGCGAACAGCATGAAACCCAACTGATCCTCGGCGTCGCGCAGCAAGCGCTCGACTTCGGTCACCGGCATCTGCAGCCATTCGGCGGCGGTGCCCAGGTGACCGGTCTGCAAGAGCGCCTGGATCACTTCGATATGGCGTAAGCGCATGCGTGAAGTCCATGTTCAGCAGGTGGAGGAGTCAGTGGCTGAATCCTACCCCAAGTCCGCGCATATGACTTCTGCTCATAACGACGGGTTATGAAKCGCTGGCGGTTTGCGGTTCGCGGGTAATGGTCACGCCGGTTTGCAMCAGCATGAATTCATTGTCGTCGACCTTGTTGACACGGTCGCCAATGGCCAGCTTGTAGGTGGTGACAGGCCCTGAACCGTCTACCGCCGGGGTGGAGTCCTGGAACTCGTGCACCGAATAAATACGGCCTTCCGCATCTCTTGCATGGAACTGACCGACGAGTACTGCTGCCATCTGTTTAGAACCTCTGGAGATAAATCACTCAATTTGCGGCACTGTAGACCGTGCTTGGGCGAGGTAAGTTTTCCTACGGGAAAAAAATAGTCAGGGACGGTGTTTTCGGTCGCCCGCTGCTTGAATCGTCATCTATAACTACAAGCTCTTCCTATCGGACAGTCGAGAAACTCTTATGAGCAACGTCTATACGATCGCCGTCGTGGTCGGCAGCTTGAGAAAGGAATCGATCAACCGCAAGGTCGCACGGGCCCTGATAGAGCTGGCGCCGGCCAATCTCAAGCTCAACATCGTCGAAATTGGCGATTTGCCGCTCTATAACGAAGACATCGATGGCGCTTCACCGCCGGCAGCCTACAGCACTTTCCGACAACAGGTGAGCTCATCCGACGCGGTGTTGTTCGTGACCCCGGAATACAACCGTTCGGTGCCGGCGCCGCTGAAAAACGCGATTGACGTCGGTTCTCGCCCTTATGGCAAGAGTTCGTGGAGTGGCAAGCCCGGCGCCGTTATCAGTGCTTCTCCGGGGGCCGTCGGCGGGTTYGGTGCCAATCACAACCTGCGTCAGTCCATGGTGTTTCTGAATGTGCCGATGATGCAGCAGCCGGAGGCCTATCTGGGGAACGCCGGTTCGGCGTTCGACGAGGCGGGCAAGTTGTCCGAGTCGGTCAAGCCGTTCCTGCAAAATTTCATCAATGCCTATGGGCAATGGGTCGAGCAGCACAAGAAAGTTTGATGTTCATTGGTCAGCGCTTTGTCCTGCGAAGCGCTGGATAACCGGCAATGCGGTTGTCTCTTTGGACCGGGTTGACCCCTTCGCGAGCAGGTTCGCTCCCACAGGGATCCTCAGTGGATACAAAACTTGCGAATGACTGAGATCCAATGTGGGAGCGAGCCTGCTCGCGATGGGGACGGCTCAGACACAGCAAAATTCAGGTATTGCCCGGCACATTCGGCCAAAGATCCGCCACCAGAAACAATCGCTCGGCTTCTTCCCAGTCGCCGCTGGCATTTTCCGTCAGGCGCACCAGCAATTGTGCCGGCGCCAGCGGGTCCAGGTCATTGAGCCACGCCTGCATCTGTTCAGGGTTCCAGGTGTGCTCCGCCGAGTAATGCGCCGGCGCCAGCCAGGCGTGGCGAGGCAGGGGTTGCCAGCGACCGGGCGGGCTCTGGGCCAACAATGCCGGCCAATCCTTTTGATGCAACCAACGACCGCGCAAATGCTGCGGATGTGCGCCCGCCGGTGAGGCCGCCTGTCCGGGCCATGGGTACAGCAAGTACCCGCCCAGCCACAAATGGGCGCTGAACGCCTGGATATCCAGCGCCGCCAGCACTTCACGGCTCTCGGGGCGCGCGGAAATCGGCAATTGATGCTGGCTCAGGTGCGCCAGTTTGCGGTCGAGCCGGTCGTGGCAGCCSGGGCCCAGCCAYTGGGCGGTGTCATGTCCGTCGCCGGATTGCGGGCCGAGGTAGAGCTTGATCGCCAGTTCCAGGTGATGCACGCCGTCGCGGTCGCGCAGCAGCATGTCCAGTTCACCCAGGGTGTGCCCCTCGCGGCGAATCGGCATGTTGGCGGCAATCAGTTCTATGCCGGGCGCATGCTGTACGGCGAATTGCCAGAGGCGTTCGTAATACAGGCCCAGACGCTGGGTCCGGGCCTGGGCCAGCCAGTGCAGCAAGCCATAACTGTCCCGGTCCAGTTGCCGCAGCCAATGCTCCAGGCGCTCCGGTGTCTGCACCCAGTCGCTACCGGCCAGCGGGTGACGCTGTGGCCACAGGGTGCCGTCCAGCATAGGCGGCGCGAGGATGACCCACGCCAGGTCACGCACTTCGGGATGGCGTAATTGATGGGGCAGGTGGAGCAAATCGGGAAATAGCATCATCTTGCGAGCATAGCCCGAAACCCGGGCACAACCTTGAAGCTGAAAGGATTTTGTCTACGGGCGGCTTTCGCCCATAATCGTGGTTTTCGCCGCCACACAGATCCCCGCAGGAGCCCCATGGAGCAATTTCGCAATATCGGCATCATCGGTCGCCTGGGCAGTTCCCAGGTGCTGGATACCGTCCGCCGACTGAAACGGTTTCTGCTCGATCGTCACCTGCACGTGATCGTCGAAGACACCATCGCCGAAGTGCTGCCAGGGCATGGCTTGCAAACCTCGTCGCGCACGATGCTCGGCGCAGTCTGCGACTTGGTCATCGTGGTCGGTGGTGACGGCAGCGTGCTCGGGGCGGGCCGGGCTCGG
>NZ_JBGCUL010000368.1:0-4339 GCF_054177685.1 Pseudomonas sp. P5_A2_2 | reverse complement strand
AGAGCAAACTGACCCAGCAGGCCAGCCTGATTGCCGCCAGCGAAGCGCAAGTCGCGTCCAGCCAGGCCAGCCTGGGTCGCTCGCAGATCGATCTGACCCGCGCCGAGACCTTGCGCAAACCCGGCTATGTCTCGGAAGAACGGGTGACCACCCTCTCCGCCGAATCCCACATTGCCCGCTCGCAAGTGGCCAAGGCCCAGGCCGACGCGCAAAGTCAGCGCCAGCAGGTCAATGCACTGACCGCCGAGATCAAACGCCTCGACGCACAGATTGCCAACGCCGAAACCGATCTGGCCCAGGCTGAACTGAACCTCACCCGCAGCGAAATCCACGCCCCCATCAGCGGTCTGATCGGCCAGCGCGCTGCACGCAATGGCCAATACGTGCAGGCCGGCGCTTACCTGTTGTCGATCGTGCCCGATGAAGACATCTGGATTCAGGCCAATTTCAAGGAAACCCAGATCGGCCATATGCAGCCCGGCCAGAAAGCCGAGCTGACCTTCGACGCCTACAGCGACACGCCGATCGAAGCCCGGGTCGACAGCCTGTTCGCCGCATCGGGCGCGCAGTTCAGCCTGTTACCGCCGGATAACGCCACGGGCAACTTCACCAAGGTCGTACAACGGATTCCGGTAAAACTGACCTTCGCCGCGGACAACCCGCTGCGCGGCAAGATTCGTCCGGGCATGTCGGTGACCGCCAAGGTGAACATCAAGGACGCCCCTGAAGATGTCACCACCAAAGTGAGCAGCAAAGACGCCGCTGACAATGGCCGGTGATCAACTGATCCGCCCGGTCGGCGAACCGACCCGGCGGGACTGGATCGCGGTGATGAGCGTGATGCTCGGTGCCTTCATGGCGGTGCTCGACATCCAGATCACCAACTCCTCGCTCAAGGACATCCAGGGCGCGCTGTCGGCGACCCTGGAAGAAGGTTCGTGGATTTCCACCTCGTACCTGGTGGCGGAAATCATCATGATTCCGCTCACCGCCTGGCTGGTGCAGCTGCTGTCGGCGCGACGCCTGGCCGTGTGGGTGTCCCTCGGGTTTCTCGCGGCCTCCCTGCTCTGCTCCATGGCCTGGAGCCTGGAAAGCATGATCGTGTTCCGCGCCCTGCAAGGGTTTACCGGTGGCGCGCTGATTCCGCTGGCGTTCACCCTCACCCTGATCAAACTCCCGGAACACCACCGCGCCAAGGGCATGGCCATGTTCGCCATGACCGCCACCTTCGCCCCCTCCATCGGCCCGACCCTTGGCGGCTGGCTGACGGAAAACTGGGGCTGGGAATACATCTTCTACATCAACATCCCGCCCGGCCTGATCATGATTGCCGGCCTGATGTACGGCCTGGAGAAGAAAGAAGCCCACTGGGAATTGCTCAAAAGCACCGACTACGCCGGCATTCTCACCCTCGGCGTCGGGCTTGGTTGCTTGCAGGTATTCCTGGAGGAAGGCCATCGCAAGGACTGGCTGGAGTCGAACCTGATCGTGACCCTGGGCAGCATCGCGCTGGTCAGCCTGATCACCTTTGTGATCGTGCAGTTTTCCAAACCCAATCCACTGATCAATCTCGGCATCCTCGGCAACCGCAACTTCGGTTTATCCAGCATTTCCAGCGTCGGAATGGGGGTCGGGTTGTACGGTTCGATCTACCTGCTGCCGCTGTACCTGGCGCAGATCCAGAACTACAACGCCCTGCAGATCGGTGAAGTGATCATGTGGATGGGCATACCGCAGCTGTTTCTGATTCCGCTGGTGCCCAAACTGATGAAGTTCGTCTCGCCGAAATGGCTGTGCACGCTGGGCTTCGGACTATTCGGATTGGCGAGTTTCTCTTCGGGCGTGCTGAACCCGGACTTTGCCGGGCCACAGTTCAATCAGATCCAGATCATCCGCGCCCTGGGCCAGCCGCTGATCATGGTCACCATCTCGCTGATCGCTACCGCCTACATCCTGCCTCAGGATGCGGGATCGGCATCGAGCCTGTTCAACATCCTGCGCAACCTCGGCGGCGCCATCGGCATCGCCCTGCTCGCCACCCTGCTGGATGCGCGGACCAAGGTTTACTTTGACTACCTGCGTGAATCGATCGTGCCGAGCAATCCGCAGGTGGCCGAGCGCATTGCCTCGTTGACCGACCGACTGGGCAGTGAAACGGCGGCACTGGGCAAACTCAGCGAAATTGCGCATCAACAGGCGTCGATCATGGCCTATAACGATGCGTTTCATTTTGTCGGGATTGCGCTGGGGATCAGCATGCTGGCGGTGTTGCTGACCAGGAAATTGCCGGTGGGGTTGAAGGCTGGGGAAGCGCACTGAGACCGAGTTGCCCCAATCGCGAGCAGGCTCACTCCTACAGGGATCACATTGAACCCTGTAGGAGTGAGCCTGCTCGCGATGAGGCCAGTTCAGGCACTAAAGATCAAACAGTCAGTAGGCGCTCGCGCAACTTGGTAATCTCGTCGCGCATCTGCGCCGCTGCTTCAAACTCCAGATCACGCGCCAACGCATACATCTTCTCTTCCAGGGCCTTGATACGCTTGGCGATCTCGCCCGGCGAGCGCAATTCCGCTTCGTACCTGGCGTTTTCCTCGGCGGCCTTGGCCATGCCTTTGCGCTTCTTGCTGCGCGAACCGGGCACGGTGGCACCTTCCATGATGTCGGCAACGTCCTTGAACACGCCCTTCGGCGTGATGCCATTGGCCAGGTTGAACGCAATCTGCTTGTCGCGACGACGCTCGGTTTCGCCGATTGCCCGTTCCATGGAACCGGTAATGCGGTCCGCATAGAGAATCGCCCGGCCATTGAGGTTACGTGCCGCGCGGCCGATGGTCTGGATCAGCGAGCGCTCGGACCGCAGGAAGCCTTCCTTGTCGGCATCGAGGATCGCTACCAGCGAGACTTCCGGCATGTCCAGACCTTCGCGCAACAGGTTGATGCCCACCAGCACATCGAAGGTGCCCAGGCGCAGGTCGCGGATGATCTCGACCCGCTCCACGGTGTCGATGTCCGAGTGCAGGTAACGCACGCGCACGCCGTGGTCGGCCAGGTAATCGGTCAAATCCTCGGCCATGCGCTTGGTCAGCGTGGTGACCAGCACCCGCTCCTCGACTGCGACGCGCTTGGTAATTTCCGACAGCAAGTCGTCGACCTGGGTCAGTGCCGGGCGGATCTCGATTTGTGGGTCCACCAGCCCGGTCGGGCGCACCACCATGTCAATGACGCGCCCGGCGTGCTCGGCTTCATAGTTACCTGGCGTCGCCGAGACGAAAATCGTCTGCGGGCTGATGCTTTCCCACTCATCGAAACGCATTGGCCGGTTGTCCAGGGCCGAGGGCAGGCGGAAACCGTATTCGACCAGGGTCTCTTTACGCGAGCGGTCGCCCTTGTACATGGCACCGACCTGCGGAACGCTGACATGGGATTCGTCGATCACCAGCAAGGCATCGGCCGGCAGGTAATCGTAAAGGGTTGGTGGCGCCGCGCCGGCTTCGCGGCCGGACAGATAGCGCGAGTAGTTTTCGATGCCGTTGCAGTAACCCAGTTCGAGGATCATCTCCAGATCGAAACGGGTGCGCTGCTCCAGGCGCTGGGCTTCCACCAGTTTGTTGTTGGAGCGCAGGTATTCCAGGCGCTCCTGCAACTCGACCTTGATGCCTTCGACCGCGTCCATCAGGGTTTCCCGTGGCGTCACGTAGTGGCTCTTCGGGTAGAAGGTGAAACGCGGCAGTTTGCGAATGACTTCGCCGGTCAGCGGATCGAACGCCGACAGGCTTTCCACTTCATCGTCGAACAACTCGATGCGGATCGCCTCGAAATCGGATTCCGCCGGGTGGATATCGATCACATCGCCACGCACGCGGAAGGTCGCGCGGGCAAAATCCATGTCATTGCGGGTGTACTGCAGGTCGGCCAGGCGTCGCAGCAATTCGCGCTGATCGAGCCGGTCGCCGCGATCCACGTGCAACACCATCTTCAAATAGGTTTCCGGACTGCCCAGACCGTAGATGCAGGACACCGTGGTGACGATGATCGCGTCCTTGCGCTCGAGCAAGGCCTTGGTCGCCGACAGACGCATCTGTTCGATGTGATCGTTGATCGAGGCGTCTTTCTCGATGAAGGTGTCCGAGGACGGCACGTAGGCTTCCGGCTGGTAGTAGTCGTAGTAGGAAACGAAATACTCCACCGCGTTGTTCGGGAAGAACGCCTTGAACTCACCGTACAACTGCGCCGCCAGGGTCTTGTTCGGCGCCAGCACCAGGGTCGGGCGCTGCACCTGGGCAATGACGTTGGCGATGCTGAAGGTCTTGCCCGAGCCGGTCACACCGAGCAGCGTCTG
>NZ_JBGCUL010000367.1:0-4345 GCF_054177685.1 Pseudomonas sp. P5_A2_2 | reverse complement strand
AGATCAGCCAGTACACCCGCTACGGCACTGTCGTCCTCGCTCTCGTCCAGGCTATTGGCATGTCCATTGGTCTGGCGGGGCAGGGCGTTGCGTTCACTGGTGACTTTGGCTTCCATTTCGTCGCGGTATCCACGTTTGTGGCTGGTGCGATGTTCATGATGTGGCTGGGTGAGCAGATTACTGAGCGTGGTGTTGGCAACGGTATCTCGATGTTGATTTTTTCGGGTATCGTCGCCGGTCTTCCGAGAGCGATCGGGCAGTCTTTCGAGTCTGCGCGTCAGGGTGATATCAACATCTTCGCCCTGGTTGCCATCGGTTTGCTGGCAGTAGCGATTATCGGTTTCGTGGTGTTCATTGAGCGTGGTCAGCGTCGTATTGCTGTTCACTACGCCAAGCGTCAGCAAGGCCGCAAGGTCTTTGCCGCGCAGACCAGCCACTTGCCGCTGAAGGTGAACATGGCCGGTGTTATTCCGGCTATTTTCGCGAGCAGCATTTTGCTGTTCCCGGCTTCGTTGGGTGCCTGGTTCGGTCAGTCTGAAGGTATGGGCTGGTTGCAGGACATCTCGCAGTCGATCGCTCCTGGTCAGCCGTTGAATATTCTGCTGTTTAGTGCAGGGATTATTTTCTTCTGCTTCTTCTATACGGCGTTGATGTTCAATCCGAAAGACGTAGCGGAAAACCTGAAGAAGTCCGGTGCCTTTATTCCGGGCATCCGTCCAGGTGAGCAGTCTGCGCGCTACATTGATGGCGTTCTGACTCGCTTGACCATGTTCGGTGCTCTTTACATGACGGCCGTCTGCCTGTTGCCCCAGTTCCTGGTGGTTGCAGCCAACGTACCGTTCTACCTTGGCGGGACCTCGTTGCTGATCGTCGTCGTGGTTGTGATGGACTTCATGTCCCAAGTACAATCGCACCTCGTTTCGCACCAGTACGAATCCCTGATGAAGAAAGCCAACCTGAAGGGTTACGGCAGCGGCATGCTGCGCTGACCCATAAGGTTCGAGGAGTTGGTGATGAAAGTTCGTGCATCGGTGAAAAAGCTGTGCCGTAACTGCAAGATTATTCGCCGCGAAGGTGTTGTTCGAGTAATTTGCAGCGCGGAACCGCGTCACAAACAGCGCCAAGGCTGAGTGTGATTGTGCTTCAAGCCCGGTAGCTAGTGCGCTACCGGGTTGATTATTTGTTATTACAGCGATATTATCTCGCGCCCTATTTCTTGGCTTCCGGGGCGTAGGTAGCTGTCAATTGGAGTCCCACTGAATGGCCCGTATTGCAGGCGTTAACATTCCAGATAACAAGCATACTGTTATCTCGCTGACCTACATCTATGGTGTTGGTCGCACTACTGCACAGAAAATTTGTGCAGAGACTGGGGTAAACCCAGCAGCAAAGATCAAAGATCTGAGCGACGAGCAAATTGAACAGCTGCGTGGCGAAGTGGCGAAGTTCACCACTGAAGGTGACCTGCGTCGCGAAATCAACATGAAAATCAAGCGCTTGATGGACCTCGGTTGCTATCGCGGTCTGCGTCATCGTCGCGGTCTTCCAGTGCGCGGTCAGCGTACCAAGACCAACGCGCGTACCCGTAAAGGTCCGCGTAAGCCGATCCGCAAGTAATCGCCCCAGCGAATCGACAGGAATTTAATCATGGCAAAACCTGCTGCTCGTCCTCGTAAAAAAGTTAAAAAGACAGTGGTTGATGGCATCGCCCACATCCATGCATCTTTTAACAACACCATCGTGACCATCACCGACCGTCAAGGTAACGCTCTTTCCTGGGCTACCTCCGGTGGTTCGGGTTTCCGCGGTTCCCGCAAGTCCACCCCGTTTGCTGCTCAAGTAGCTGCTGAACGTGCTGGTCAAGCTGCGCTGGAATACGGCCTGAAAAACCTCGACGTCAACGTCAAAGGTCCAGGTCCAGGTCGTGAATCCGCAGTCCGCGCTTTGAACGGCTGTGGCTACAAGATCGCCAGCATCACCGACGTGACGCCAATCCCGCACAACGGGTGCCGTCCGCCGAAGAAGCGCCGCGTGTAATCCAGGAGATTGTAAAGAATGGCTCGTTACATTGGTCCAAAATGCAAACTCGCTCGTCGCGAAGGCACCGATCTCTTCCTGAAGAGCGGCGTGCGCGCGATCGAATCGAAGTGCAACATTGAAGCAGCACCTGGTATCCACGGCCAACGCCGCGGTCGCCAGTCCGACTACGGCACCCAACTGCGTGAAAAGCAGAAGGTCCGTCGTATCTACGGCGTTCTCGAGCGTCAATTCAGCGGCTACTACAAAGAAGCTGCTGGCAAGAAAGGTGCAACCGGTGAAAACCTGCTGCAACTGCTCGAATGCCGTCTGGACAACGTTGTATACCGTATGGGCTTTGGTTCGACTCGTGCCGAATCCCGTCAGCTGGTATCGCACAAGTCGATCAGCGTAAACGGTCAGACCGTTAACGTTCCGTCCTACCAGGTTCGTGCTGGTGACGTGGTCGCTGTTCGCGAGAAAGCAAAAAATCAACTTCGCATTGTCCAAGCTCTCGATCTGTGTGCCCAACGTGGCCGCGTAGAATGGGTAGAAGTAGACACTGAGAAGAAGTCGGGCGTTTTCAAGAACGTTCCTGCTCGCAGTGATCTGTCCGCCGACATCAACGAAAGCCTGATTGTCGAGCTCTACTCCAAGTAAGGGCTAGAAAATAGGTGCATCCATGCAGATTTCGGTAAATGAGTTCCTGACACCCCGCCACATTGATGTGCAGGTTGTCAGTCCAACCCGCGCCAAGATCACTCTCGAGCCTCTCGAGCGTGGCTTTGGCCATACCCTGGGCAACGCGCTGCGCCGCATCCTGTTGTCCTCAATGCCCGGCTGTGCAGTAGTCGAGGCCGAGATTGACGGTGTGCTCCACGAGTACAGCGCCATCGAAGGTGTACAGGAAGACGTCATTGAAATCCTGTTGAACCTTAAAGGTCTGGCTATCAAGCTGCACGGTCGTGACGAAGTTACGCTGACCTTGTCGAAGAAGGGTTCGGGGGTGGTTACCGCTGCCGATATTCAGCTGGATCATGATGTCGAGATCGTTAATCCCGATCACGTAATCGCTAACCTGGCGTCTAACGGCGCCCTGAACATGAAGCTCGTAGTAGCTCGTGGTCGTGGTTATGAACCGGCAGACTCGCGTCAGAGCGATGAAGACGAAAGCCGCAGCATCGGTCGCTTGCAGCTTGACTCTTCGTTCAGCCCGGTTCGCCGTATCGCATACGTGGTGGAAAACGCCCGTGTCGAGCAGCGTACTAACCTGGACAAGCTGGTTATTGATCTGGAAACCAACGGTACTCTGGATCCTGAAGAGGCAATTCGCCGCGCTGCAACCATCCTGCAACAGCAGTTGGCTGCGTTCGTCGACCTCAAGGGTGACAGTGAGCCAGTGGTTGTCGAGCAGGAAGACGAGATCGATCCGATCCTGCTTCGCCCGGTTGACGATCTGGAACTGACTGTACGTTCGGCTAACTGCCTTAAGGCGGAAAACATCTACTACATCGGCGACCTGATTCAGCGTACCGAAGTAGAGCTGTTGAAGACTCCGAACCTGGGCAAGAAATCCTTGACTGAAATCAAGGACGTTCTGGCCTCCCGCGGTCTGTCCCTCGGCATGCGCCTCGACAACTGGCCGCCTGCAAGTCTTAAGAAGGACGACAAGGCGACTGCCTGATCGTCGTAATCACCGAACGTAGTGTTTGGTAAGGAATGAACCATGCGTCATCGTAAAAGTGGTCGTCACCTGAGCCGCACCAGCTCGCACCGCAAGGCCATGTTCCAAAACATGGCGGTGTCGCTGTTCGAGCACGAGCTGATCAAAACTACTCTGCCAAAAGCCAAAGAACTGCGCCGCGTTGCCGAGCCGCTGATCACTTTGGCCAAGATAGATAGCGTTGCTAACCGCCGCCTGGCTTTCGACCGTACTCGTTCGAAAGCTATCGTTGGTAAGCTCTTCAACGACCTGGGCAAGCGTTACGCTACCCGTGAGGGTGGCTACCTGCGCATCCTCAAGTGCGGTTTCCGCGCTGGCGACAACGCGCCTATGGCGTACGTCGAGTTGGTTGATCGTGCTACTGCTGGCGAAGCTGTATCTGCCGAGTAAGACGTCAGTCTGAAACAAGGAACCGGGCCTAGTGCCCGGTTTTTTGTGTCTGTAAGAAACGCGCCGTTTGTACAAGCGTCTCCTTCGTCTGCATCGTCATTATGTGATGGGGATGATCATTAGTTTTTCTCTATCGATGTCTGCAAATTAATGAATTTGTAGCTGTCATATTGATGACCAATACTCCCTCTCAGCCGATAGCCGGCAGTTCAAGAC
>NZ_JBGCUL010000366.1:0-4349 GCF_054177685.1 Pseudomonas sp. P5_A2_2 | reverse complement strand
GCACCTGGCCGACCATCAGGATGGTTTCTCCGGCGGCGCGGCGCTTGGCGATCATCGGCAACAGGTCAAGGGTGATGTCCGGGTTGCAGCTCAGGCTCAAGCGGTCGGGATGTTCGGCATCGCTGGCCACCAGCTGCGCCACCAGATTCAACCCGGCGGCATTGATGTCCCGCGCCGCATGGCTGTAGTTGCTGCTGACGTAATCCTGTTGCGCCGTGGCACTGTTGAGCAAGCTGCCAGGCTGCATGAAGAACTGCTGGATGTGAATGTTGCCCGGCAGTTGGTCGCGACGCAGATCGGCGAGAAACTCCAGCTCCGGATAATCGCCGAACACCCGTTCGATAAAGGGTTCGAGAAATCGCTTTTGCAATCCGTCGCCCAAGGGCGGACGGCCCAGGCACAGCGCGGTGTAGATCGTCAGCCGCCGCTCGGGCAGTTGCGCGATACGTCGATACAACGCGTTGACGAAGTGGTTGGGTTTGCCCAGGCCCAGGGGCAGGCCCATGTGAATGTGGACCGGCAACCGCGCCAGTACGTCATCGACCGCCTGCTCGATAGAACACAGCTGAACCATCGGATCCTCCCTCACGTTCCATGAATTGGGGTTGGTCCGAGCTTGCCGGGTCTTTACCGCAATGAACAGCCCTGTAGGAGCGAGCTTGCTCCGGGCGGCGCTCCGACGATGGTCGTCAACGATAACGCATGGAACCTGACACCCCGAGGCGCATTCGAACTCATCGCGAGCAAGCTCGCTCCTACAAGAGTTCACAACAAACCAAAGCAGAAATCACAGGCACAAAAAAGCCGCTCGCAAGCGGCTTTTCAGCAGCAAGACTCAGGCTTATTTCAGGCCGGACATCTTCTGGATGGCGCCTTTTAGCTCGGCGTCTGCACAATCGGCGCAGGTGCCTTTTGGCGGCATCGAGTTGAGGCCGGAGATCGCCTTGGCGAGCAGGCCGTCAACACCACCTTCTTTCTTGGCGCGCTCGCCCCAAGCGGCGGCATCACCGATTTTCGGTGCGCCCAACAGTCCGGTGCCATGGCAAGCGTTGCAATGTTTCGCAATCACTTCATCCGGAGTTTTTGCACCGCCACCGCCGCCAGCGGCAGTGGCCACTTCCATCCCCTTGCACTCTTTACCCTGAACACAAACCTGGCCGACTGGCTCAAGGCGTTTGGCGATTTCGTCGTTGGTCGCAGCTTGAGCGCTGACACTGACTGCCCATAGGGCCAATACGGTTGCTGGTGCAGCCAGCATTTTCATAATTAGGTTCACGCGTTCACCCTCAATGGTGGCTAGTCACGCCTACGGCCACGGTTCGCAGGCGGGCGCAAGTATAGCGGTAAGCCCGTCGCACTGAAACAACCCCAAAGTCGGAGGGGTCTTAGGCTGCGGCGGAAAAACAGCCCGGGCGCCTCCGCGATGCTGGCAGGACGCCTCTTTTCTTAGAAGTTCGCCGGCGTGGCTGCGCTGATTAGTCGCGCCGGCACATCGAACGGATTACGGAAACGGTGTGGCTTGGTACTTTCAAAGTAGTAGCTATCGCCGGCTTCGAGGACAAAAGTTTCGAGACCGACCACCAGTTCGAGTTTTCCTTCGACCAGGATGCCGGTTTCCTCGCCCTCATGGGTGAGCATCTCGTCACCGGTGTCGGCGCCYGGCGGATAGATTTCATTGAGGAATGCGATGGCCCGGCTCGGGTGCGCCCGACCGACCAGTTTCATGGTCACGGCGCCATCGGAAATATCGATCAGCTCGTTGGCCTTGTAGACGATCTGAGTCGGTTTTTCCTGCAGGATTTCTTCGGAAAAGAACTCGACCATGGACATGGGAATCCCGCCCAACACCTTGCGCAGCGAACTGATCGAAGGGCTCACGCTGTTCTTCTCGATCATCGAAATCGTGCTGTTGGTGACCCCCGCCCGTTTGGCGAGCTCACGCTGGGAAAGGCCTTTGAGCCTACGGATGGATTGCAGTCGTTCACCGACGTCCAAAGCTTGCGCCTCCAGGATTCAGGTTGTTGGAATAGTGAGCGTTATCATGGCGACAGCGTTCAGTATTTACAACACTTTGACCTGAATCCTGCTCAGCGAGGCGACTTCCGGTCTGGAGCCCCGCGCACTAAGCCCCGGAATAGAGCAGTGGCACCCGACGCAGGTTGCAGAAGATCTGGTAAGGAATCGTGCCGGCAGCCATGGCCACATCACTGGCGAGGATGTTTTTGCCCCACAACTCGACGGTCGAACCGAGGCCGGCCTGCGGCACATCGGTCAGATCGATACAGAGCATGTCCATCGATACCCGGCCAATCAGCTGGCTGCGCTGCCCGGCAACCAGCACTGGCGTGCCGGTCGGTGCCAGGCGCGGGTAGCCGTCGGCGTAACCCATGGCCACGACGCCAATGCGCATCGGTTTAGGGGTGATGAATTTGGCGCCGTAACCGACGGGCTCGCCAGCCGGCAACTCGCGCACACTGATCACTTTCGATTCCAGGGTCATGACCGGTTGCAGGCGCGATGCTGCTTCGTTGGCTTCTTCGAAGGGCGTAGCGCCATAGAGCATGATGCCTGGGCGCACCCAATCGCTCGGAATCTGCGGCCAACCGAGCACCGCCGGCGAGTTGCGCAGACTGACCTCGGCGGACAAGCCCTTGCGCGCCGCTTCAAATACCGCCACCTGATCGGCACTGGCCTGCTCATGCAGTTCATCGGCGCGAGCAAAGTGACTCATCAGCACTACTTTCGCGACCTTGCCGCTGGCCAGCAGGCGTTGATAGGCCGCTTGATAATCCGCCGGATGCAGCCCCACCCGGTGCATGCCCGAATCGAGTTTCAGCCACACGGTGATCGGCTTGCTCAATGTGGCTTTCTCGATGGCTTCGAGTTGCCACAGCGAATGCACCACGCACCAGAAATCATGCTCGACGATCAGCGACAACTCGTCGGCTTCGAAAAAACCTTCCAGCAGCAGCACCGGCGCACGAATACCCGCCGCCCGCAGCTCCAAGGCCTCTTCGATGCAGGCCACGGCAAACCCGTCTGCCTCGGCTTCCAGCGCCTGGGCACAACGCACCGCGCCATGGCCATAGGCATCGGCCTTGATCACCGCGAGGGCTTTGGCCCCCGTGAGTTCACGGGCGACTTGGTAGTTGTGACGCAGGGCTTGAAGATCGATCAGGGCACGGGCAGGACGCATGGCGGCAGACTTCTGGTCGGGTTATCGGGAAGAAAAACCGGCGCTGACTGACGGCGTGAACCGCCAGCAGCACCGGGAGAGGGATCTGTCTGAAAGCTTATGGCAGAGCGGCGACAACCGACAGCTCGACCAGGATTTGCGGTTCGCACAGTTTCGATTCGACTGTGGCACGGGCCGGGGCGACGCCTTTTGGCAGCCACTTGTCCCACACCGCGTTCATGCCTTCGAAATGCGCGTCGATGTCTTTCAGGTAAATCGTCACCGACAACAGATTGTTTTTGTCGGTGCCCGCCAGATCGAGCAAACGCTCGATATTGGCCAGGGTTTCACGGGTCTGCTGTTCAATCCCGGCGCTCAGGTCATYGCCGACCTGTCCGGCCAGGTAAACCGTGCCGTTATGGGTGACGATCTGACTCATGCGCTCATTGGTGAGCTGGCGCTGGAYTGACATGCTTTGCAGGCTCCTGGGTTTTGTTGCCATAACGGGAAATATCGAGGCCTTCGGCGCTGATCTGCGGCTTTTTCTTTGCCATCAGATCAGCCAGCAAGCGACCGGAGCCGCACGCCATGGTCCAGCCGAGTGTGCCGTGACCGGTGTTCAGGAACAGATTCCTGAACGGGGTGGCGCCAACGATCGGCGTGCCGTCGGGAGTGGTCGGACGCAGGCCGGTCCAGAAACTGGCCTGGGCCAGATCGCCGCCCTGAGGATAAAGGTCGTTGACGATCATCTCCAGGGTTTCCCTGCGACGCGGGTTCAGCGACAGGTCAAAACCGGCGATTTCAGCCATGCCGCCAACGCGGATGCGGTTGTCGAAACGGGTGATCGCGACCTTGTAGGTCTCGTCGAGAATGGTCGATGTCGGGGCCATTGCCGGGTTGGTGATCGGCACGGTCAGGGAGTAGCCCTTGAGCGGGTACACCGGCGCCTTGATCCCCAGCGGCTTGAGCAGTTGCGGCGAGTAGCTGCCGAGGGCCAGCACGTAGCGGTCAGCGGTTTCCAGCTTGCCGTCGATCCACACGCCGTTGATGCGGTCACCGGCGAAGTCGAGGCGCTGAATGTCCTGGTCGAAACGGAATTGCACACCGAGGTTTGCGGCCATCTCGGCAAGCTTGGTGGTGAACATCTGGCAGTCGCCAGTCTGATCGTTCGGCA
>NZ_JBGCUL010000365.1:0-4360 GCF_054177685.1 Pseudomonas sp. P5_A2_2 | reverse complement strand
TCCTTGGCGAAGACCTCGGCACCGTGCCGGACGGCCTGCGGGAAAAACTCATCGCCCGTTCGATACTCGGCATGCGGGTGTTGCTGTTCGAGCAGGACAACACGCACTTCAAGCCCATCCTCGACTGGCCGGACAATGCCCTGGCGACCACCAGCACCCATGACCTGCCCACCCTCAACGGCTGGTGGCATGGCCGCGATATCGACTGGAACGCCCGGCTCGGCATGGTCGATGCCAGCGCTGAAATCGAATGGCGCCAGCACCGCGAGCGCGAGCGTGAGGGCCTGCGCCGGGCGTTGAGCCAGGACCCGCAGAACTTCCGCGAAGAGTCCCACGAAACCGACCAGGTGCTCGATGCCAGCGTGCGCTTCCTCGGCCATACCCGCTCGCCGCTGGTGTTGCTGCCACTGGAAGATGCCCTTGGCGTGGAACAACAGGCCAATCTGCCGGGCACTATCGATACTCACCCGAACTGGTCGCGACGCTTGCCCGGATACAGTGAGGCCCTGCTCGATGGAGCGGATGCCGCGCGGCGTCTGGAACTGCTCGCCTGTGCGCGACTGCAGGCGGCCGAGCGTGATCGATGACTCAAGTGCCGACCCGACCACTGCGCGCCACGTTGCGCCTGCAATTTCATAAAGGCTTCACGCTGGAAGACGCGGTGCCACTGGTGCCGTACTTCGCCCGTCTCGGCATCAGCCATGTCTACGCCTCCCCGCTGTTGCGCGCGCGCGCCGGGTCGACGCACGGCTACGACGTGGTGGACCCGACAAGGGTCAATCCTGAGCTGGGCGGCGAAGCGGCGCTGCGCAGCCTGGTCGGTGCCCTGCACGGGCACAACATGGGGTTGATCCTCGATATCGTCTCCAACCACATGGCGGTCGGCGGCAGTGATAATCCCTGGTGGCTGGATTTGCTGGAGTGGGGGCGCCTGAGCCCCTACGGCGAATTTTTCGACATCCAGTGGCACTCGCCCGACCCGTTGATGGAGGGCCAGTTACTCCTGCCGTTTCTGGGCAGCGACTATGGCGTCGCGTTGCAGGACGGCACCCTGCCCCTGCGCTTCGATGCCTGGCACGGAAGCTTTCATGTCGAGTACTACGAACACCGTTTTCCCATTTGCCCCTGGGATTACGGCGAGCTGCTCAAGGTCGATGCGCCGCTCGATACGCAACAGGCCGAACAACTCAAATCCCTGGCCGATCGCTTCAGCACCCTGAGCTACCAGACCGATGCCCACAGCCTGGCGCTACCGCTGAAAGCAGAACTGCGCGACCTGACCGGCGATCCGGCCATTGCCCAAGCCATTGACCAGCACCTGAAAAACTACGACTCAGTGACCCGCGAGGGCTTGCAGCGCCTGCACAACCTGCTGGAGCGGCAGAGCTATCGCCTGGCCAGTTGGCGCACCGCCGCCGACGACATCAACTGGCGGCGCTTCTTTGATATCAATGAACTCGGTGGACTGCGCGTCGAGCGTCCCGCCGTGTTCGAAGCCACCCATGCGAAGATCTTCCAACTGGTGGCTGAAGGGCTGATCGACGGGTTGCGCATCGACCATATCGACGGCCTTGCCGACCCGCGGGGCTACTGCCGAAAACTGCGCCGTCGGGTCGACAGCCTGTCCGCGGGGCGCCACCTGCCCATCTATGTCGAAAAGATCCTCGGCGCAGGTGAAAGCCTGCCTCGTGACTGGTCGGTGGATGGCACCACTGGTTACGAATTCATGAACCAGTTGTCACTGCTGCAAACCGACCCCAGGGGTGCGCAGGCGCTGGCCGAGCGCTGGAAGCGTCACAGCGAGCGGACCGCCGACTTCTCCCAGGAAGCACAACTGGCCCGTCAGCAAATCCTCAATGGCTCCCTCGCCGGGGATTTCGAAAGCGTTGCCCAGGCCTTGCTGCAAGTGGCCCGGGACAATCTCATGACCCGCGACCTGACCCTTGGCGCCATTCGCCGGGCCTTGCAGGCGTTGATCGTGCATTTCCCGGTGTACCGCACCTACATCGGCCCCCTTGGCCGGTCAGCCCAGGACGAGGTGTTTTTCCAGCAGGCCATGGCCGGTGCCCGGCAAACCCTGGGCGAAGCAGACTGGCCGGTGCTCGACTGCCTGGCCGGCTGGCTCGGCGGTGAACCCTGGCGGCAGCGCCCGGCCGGTCGCCAGCGCAAACGCCTCAAGCACGCCTGCGTACGCTTCCAGCAACTGACTTCGCCGGCCGCGGCGAAAGCGGTCGAAGACACCGCGCTCTATCGGTCGGCGGTCCTGCTCTCGCGCAACGATGTGGGGTTCAACACCCAGCAGTTCAGTGCGCCGGTTGCCGACTTTCATCAAGCCTGCATCGAGCGTCTCGACGCCTTCCCGGACAATCTGCTGGCCAGCGCTACCCACGACCACAAGCGCGGGGAAGATTCACGGGCGCGGCTGGCGGTATTGAGCGAGCGCAGCGACTGGTACGCCGACCAGATCGGTCTGTGGCGCACCCTCGCCCGGCCACTGCGCAGTGACGATCAAGTGCCTTCGGCGGGCGATGAATTGATTCTGTACCAGACAATTCTCGGCAGTTGGCCTCTGCAATTGCGTTTCGATAATCCGCTCGCGCTCGAAGACTACGCAAAACGCCTGAGGCAATGGCAACGCAAGGCCCTGCGCGAAGCCAAACTGCAAAGCAGCTGGAGCGCGCCCAATGACACTTGTGAGCAAGCGAGCGAGGACTTCATCCAGCGCCTGTTGCTCAGCCCCGAAGGTGAGCTGTTGCGTACGGCCCTCGCCAAGGCTGCCCGTTCGATTGCCGTGCCCGGTGCACTCAACGGTTTGGCGCAAACCTTGCTGCGCATGACCGTACCCGGCGTGCCGGATCTGTATCAGGGTAACGATTTCTGGGACTTCAGCCTGGTCGATCCGGACAACCGCCGCCCGGTGGATTACACCAGCCGCCAGCAGGCGCTRCAGCAAGCGGTGGACCTGCCGGACTTGTTGCTGAACTGGCGTGACGGGCGCATCAAGCAGGCCTTGATTGCGCGCACCCTGGGTTTGCGTGCCGAGCATGCCGAGCTGTTTCGGCGTGGCACTTACCAGGCCCTGGAAGTGGTGGGCAGCGAGGCCCATCGAGTGCTGGGTTTTGTCCGTGAACGGGAGGGAACACGCGCCATCGTGATTGTGCCGATACGTTGTGCCGAGCTGCTGGAAAACGGTGCCGAACCACAGGTCAACGCGCCGCTGTGGGGCGATACCCGGGTCAAATTGCCGTTCACCGTCCCTGACGAAAATCTGCAGGGACTTTTTTCCGGCGTCGCAGTCACACAACACAGGGAGCTGCTGGTCAGCGCCGCGCTGGGGGATTTCCCGGTCAATCTCTTTATTCAAACTACCCACACTTGAGTTCAGTTCAGGAGCATTGCGATGAGTACCGACGATAAACGCATCCGCGAATTCGCCTATCAGATCTGGGAATCCGAAGGAAAACCCGAGGGCCAGGAAGCCCGCCACTGGGAGATGGCGCGCAAACTGGCAGAAGCCGAAGCCCTGGCACCGAAAAAGTCACCGAAGGCCCCCGCCAGCAAGACAGCGCCGAAGAAAACCGCAGACGCAAAACTCAGCCCGGACAAGACCCTCAATGGCAAGACCGCTGCGCCGAAAGCCAAGGCCAAACCTGCGGCAGCTTCGAAAGTCATTCCGCCCGGAGAAAAGGCAGTCGAGAAAAAGCCCCGGGCTGCGCGAAAACCGCCGGCGGTTTGAGGCGCACGCCGTTTGACCTGATTGAAGGGGTGCCGAGTCCGCTTGCCACGTTGGGTAATGCTCGCCCTGAAAAACTGTGGGAGTACCTATGACCAGTCCGAAGAAAGCCTCAGCGCCAGCCCCGCGTGCCGAAGCCACGCGAATCCGCGAAGGCCTGCCCTTTCCGCTGGGTGCCACCTGGGATGGCCTGGGCGTCAACTTCGCGCTGTTTTCCGCCCACGCCACCAAAGTTGAACTGTGCCTGTTCGACGACACCGGCGAGGTGGAACTCGAACGCATCGAACTGCCCGAATACACCGACGAGATCTATCACGGCTACCTGCCCGACGCCCATCCGGGGTTGATCTACGGCTATCGCGTGTACGGTCCGTACGACCCGGCCAACGGCCATCGCTTCAACCCCAACAAACTGCTGATCGACCCCTACGCCAAACAACTGGTCGGCAAGCTGAAATGGTCCGAAGCGCTGTTCGGCTACACCATCGGCCACCCCGAGGCCGACCTCAGCTTCGATGAACGGGACAGCGCGCCCTTCGTGCCCAAATGCAAGGTCATCGACCCGGCGCACACCTGGGGCCACGATCATCGCGTCAGCGTGCCGTGGGACAAGACAATCATCTATGA
>NZ_JBGCUL010000364.1:0-4363 GCF_054177685.1 Pseudomonas sp. P5_A2_2 | reverse complement strand
GCCTTGTCGACCGTCGGTTCCGGCAGGTTGTCTTCGAAGTAGATGACATCACTGGATTTACCGCCCGAGGCATCCCCGACGATGCTCGAACCGCTGGTGTGCAGGAACACTTTGCCAGAACCGCGCAGGGCATCGAGCAAGGCTTCCACAGCGCCACGATGGTCGCTGCTGGCCGCGTTGATCACCGCGTCGGCAGCCAGCGCCTGATCGGCCAACAGGTCGCTGTCGTCCAGACTGCCCACCACCGGAGAAATGCCCAGTGCGCGCAGTTGATCGGCTTGTTCGGCGCTGCGTACCAGGCCGGTGACATTGTGGCCGGCCTGGACCAGGCCTGTAGCGATGGAACCGCCAATAAAACCGGCAGCGCCGGTAACGAATACGTTCATGGAGAAACTCCCTGCGTTGATAAGTGATGCAAGGAGTATCAAGGAGTGATCACTGTCGAAAAATGCCCTCTGACCCAATTCACTTTTGCGCAGGAGTCACGAATCAGCCCTTGAAGTCTGCGCTCGCATAATCCGCCAATTTGCCCTGGATAAAGTCCAGGAAGCATTGAATCCGCAGGGCCAGCTGCGAATTTCGGTAGTACACCGCGTTGATCGGCTGGCGATAGCCGCTGTTGAATTCGGCCAACAACACTTTCAAGCGTCCGGCACGAATGTCTTCGATGGTCATGAAATGCGACAGGCTGGCGATGCCCTGGCCATCCAGTGCGAGATGGCGGATGGTTTCGCCGCTCGATGCGCTGATCGACGCCTGGATCGGCCAGCGATCGCCATGCACATAACGCAGCGGCCATTGGTTGAGACCTTCGTTCTGGGTGAACCCCAGCAATGTATGGTGGGTCAGGTCAGCCACGACTTGCGGCGAGCCGTGCTTTTCCAGATAGCCCGGGCTGGCGACGATGTGCAGCGGGCTGCAACCCAGGGAGCGGGCATGCAATGTCGAGTCGGTCAGGGTGCCGATGCGGATGGCAATGTCAGTGCTCTGCTCCAGCAGGTCGATGATCAAATCGTTGCTGTTGAGTTCGAGCTGGATGTCGGGGTAGAGCCTGCGGAATTCATCGATGTAGGGCACGATGGCGTGCAGCATGAAAGGTGACGCCGCGTTGATCCGCAGCCGCCCGGACGGCGTTTGCTGGCGTGAGGACAGGCGCTCTTCGAGCTCGTCCATCTGATCGAGAATCCGCTTGGCGTGTTCGAAGAAATACTTGCCCTCCTCGGTCAGATCCATGCGCCGCGTGGTGCGATTGATCAGCGTGGTGTCGAGCTTGGCCTCCAGCCGCGACAGCGTGCGACTGACCGCCGAAGGTGTTTGCCCGACCTGCTCGGCGGCCGCAGAAATCGACCCGCATTCAATCACGCAGACGAAAACCTGCAATTCATCGGATCTGGCTTTCACGTGTGTCCTCGTTTGCGAATCGGCGCTGCGATCTTCCTGGCCGTTGCATCGGATAGTAGCCGAGCGTMATGCCTTGAGGCCAAACACCTCAGCCAAATGCCGCTCATAGCGCGCCACGTCGCCTTCGATGTTCGGACGCTTCATCACGTCCACGCACAGGAACGTCGGCAAACCGGTCATACCCAGGAACTCGTTAGCCTTGTGGAACGGGAAGTACACCGCGTCCACGCCCTTGGCTTCGAAGAAGTCGGTCGGGTCGTCGAAGGCTTGCTGCGGGGCGTTCCAGGTCAGCGACAGCATGTACTGCTTGCCGTGAATCAGGCCGCCGCTGCCGTACTTCTGCGACGCATCCGAACGGGTACGACCGTCGCTGGCATAGAGGCTGCCATGACCTTCGGTAAAGACTTCGTCGATGTACTTCTTCACGGTCCACGGCGCGCCCATCCACCAGCCAGGCATCTGGTAGATGATCACGTCGGCCCAGAGGAACTTGGCCACTTCTTCGGCGACGTCATAACCCTCGTCGATGAAGGTGGTTTTGACATCCACGCCGCCGCGATCCAGCACGCTCAACGCGACTTCATGCAGGGTGGCGTTGTAGCGGCCGTCGGAGTGCGCAAATTTTTTGCCGCCATTGAGCAACAGGACTTTTTTCATGGGAGGTCTCGGGAAGGGTCGGGAATCGGATGGCGGTAGAGTACCGACCGGCCTCGCGCGGAATAAGCGCCGATTTGGCAAAATTCATTTGACCTACAAGCACGAATCAACAGTCGATTGTTGCCTTAGACTGGGCCAGTTCTGACTTGAGGAGAGATGTAGATGAGTGAAATCCAGGGCTTCATCCTGCACGCCAAGACCCGCCCGGAAAAATCCGACGCCTTCGAAGCATTTTTCAGCGGCTATGTGCAAGCCAGCCGCGCCGAGCCTGGCTGCATCGAATACCACATGCTGCGCGACAAACAGGACCCGACCCTGTTCATCTTCTACGAGATCTGGCAATCCCGGGCCCACCTCGACGTGCACTCGAACCTGCCGCACATGAAGCAGTTCCTCGAGCAGCGCGATGAATACCTGGAGCGGGACTTCGAGATCCGCGCCATCGACATGATCAGTCCGTCGTCCGCTAGCCGCTGATCAGCAAATGGCCGCCGAGCACACCCAGGCCAACGAAGAACACGCGCTTGAACCACAGGCCGCTGATCCGCTGGCGCAGCGATTGCCCCAGCCACATGCCGAGCATGGCCGGGAYCAGCGCCAGCAGCGATGCGTTCAACTCGCCCCCGCCGAGTGCGCCACGCCATAGCAATCCACCAGCCAGGGCCAGGGTCGAGACGGTGAATGACAGGCCCAGCGCCTGCACCAGCTCATCCTTGCTAAGACCCAGCGCTTGCAGATAAGGCACCGCCGGAATCACGAACACGCCGGTGGCCGAAGTGATGACGCCGGTCAGCACGCCACACAATGGACCGAGCCAGTGTTCGCTGCGCCGCCCCACGCGCAGAGTCGGCAGGCACAAACCGCTCAGCGCATACAGCAACAACGCCGCACCCAACCCCCGCACCACCCAGTGACCACCGCTCATGCCGATCCACAGCGTGCCCGCCCCGGTGCCGATGCAGATCGCCAGCAACATCGGCCACAACCGCTTGACCAGCCCCGACAGATGCCCACCGAATGCCAGTTGCCAGACGTTGGTCAGGGTCGCCGGAATGATCAGCAGCGCCGCAGCCTGCGCCGGCGCCATAGCCAGACCGAGCAGGCCCATGGCAACGGTCGGCAGGCCCAGGCCGATCACGCCCTTGACCATGCCGGCCAGCACAAAGGTGCCGATAACCAACAACGAAAGGGCCAAGCCGAGATTCTGATAAAACGCCGAGAGTGTATTCATGGGGCCATGGTGAACCCGCAAGGGTTGATTGAAAATCTACCATATACTGAGGATGCCTCTCTCCATACAAGAGGCTGAATAATCGGGTGCGGCATCTGTCGTCATCGCGAGCAGGCTCGCTCCCACCGTGGTTATGTGTCGTTCACAAATCCCCTGTGGGAGCGAGCCTGCTCGCGAAGACGCCCTTCCAGACAACATTCAACTTGAGATTGTTGTAATGCACTTCGACCTGACCGACCTGCGCCTGTACCTGAACATCCTCGACACCGGCAACATCACCGCCGGCGCCGCACGCAGTCATTTGTCCCTGGCAGCGGCCAGCGCGCGAATTCGCGCCATGGAGGCGTCGCTGGGCGTCGAGTTTCTTCAGCGCAATCGTCGTGGGGTCAGCCCGACGCCGGCCGGCAATGCCCTGGCCCGACACGCCCGGGTTCTGTTGCAACAGGCCGAACGCCTGCAACAGGAACTCGCCGAGTACGCCCAGGGCGTCAAAGGCCAGGTGCGGCTGCTGTGCAATACCACGGCGATCACCGAGTACCTGCCAGAGTTGCTCGCGGATTTCCTGCACAGCCATCCCAACCTCGACATCGACCTGCAGGAACTGCCCAGCACCCGCATCACCCATGCCTTGCGCCAAGGTGCGGCGGACATCGGCATCGTTTCCGATGCGGTGGACACCGATGGCTTGCAGACCCGAGCGTTCCGCGATGATCCGCTGGTGCTGATCATGCCCAGCGAACATCCCTTGGCACAGGCGACCTCGGTGAGCTTCACCGACACGCTGCATTACGACTACGTTGGCCTGAATGCCAACAGCGCGCTGGCGGTGTACCTGGAAGAGCAGGCACTGCACGCCGGCCTGCGCATGCAGATCCGCATCCGCGCCGATGGCTTCGATGGCGTGATGCGCATGGTCGCCCGAGGGGCGGGACTGGCAATCGTACCGCTGGCCGCAGTCGAACGCAGGTCAGGCGGACTGTCCTTCAAAAGCCTCGCCCTGCAAGAACCCTGGGGCCAACGCAAACTATTGCTCTGTGCCCGGGACTTCGCCGCATTACCCGGCTATGCCAAGGC
>NZ_JBGCUL010000363.1:0-4374 GCF_054177685.1 Pseudomonas sp. P5_A2_2 | reverse complement strand
ATACAGTGTGCTGCCGCAGCGTCACTGGGCAGTTCGCTGCTTTAGTACTCTGTCTCGTTCCGCCAGTGCAATCGCTTTGGCATCATAGGTCGGATAGAACTCGGTCCTGAAACTTCCCCATGCTGTTCTTTCAAATGCAAGATTTACTTCTATCAGGCGGGAGGCCGGGAAGCGTAATGTGACTATTTGGCCGATACCCATCACGGTGTTCCAACTGACGACCTCTACCCCCTCAGGTGGAAAGGCCTCATAGTATCCTTGCTTTTCAAGTTGGGTCTTCAGTTCAGGCAAAGATCGTGATTGATCGTGCTTTAAAAAGACGGTCAGCATGATTGCATTGTCTGGCGTGGCAACGGCATTTTTTGCCGGGGAGGGCGTAGTGGGTTGCGCGTTGGCAACGGAGAAAGCCGAGGCGATCAGTAGCGTAGATACCAGTAATGTTCTCAGGGCGTTTTGCATATTGAAACTCCATGTTTTTATAGGTGACAAGATATATTTAAACGCCAGCGCTGCGTTGGGGTGATGAATTGAATTGGGGGTGCCGTGCAGCTTGAATGGTTTCAGTGGATATCGGTGTCTGGCTTGATGGCGGATTTTGTAACTACTGCTCCGGTGTAGGGAGCATGAACGACATAGATGCGTACCGGCGGGTTATTGTCTTTCATGTCACGGGGCACTTCGCGAGAATAGGTGAATTCATTGGTATTCAACGTTTCCAATCGTCTGGCCATGGCCTTGGTGGGCCCGACATCGGGCACTAAAACGTGGGTTTTTTGATCGCCCGTGACAAAGAAGTAACCGCCACCCCCATTGTTGTACTTTGATTCTCCCGTGTCGGTGTAGAAGAACTCATAGCGATTGCGTTCGGGGTCCCACGTCGATATGCCCACCACTCCGGGGTAATTCGCTTTTACGTCCGTTTGTGGCGCACCCTCTATATAGACCTTGGTTGTCAGCCATCTAGGCGACGATGCCAGCGCGCGAATATCGGCAGTGGCAGGGCTTTGTTGCGCGAAGCTACCGAGCGGACAAAGCAATACAGCAAGAAGCAGGCATGTAGACGTTATGTTGTTTTTTTGCATGCGAATAACTCCTTATTTGTTTTATAGGGGGCGCCCGCTATTGGTTAGCCAGCTTCAGTGCGTGGAAAATATAGTTCGAGAATGGACGTTGTACAATGGTGAGAAGTGGCTTGTAACAATTCAAGGTTTTCTTAATGAGTAATATATTGTCGTAACTTTTCTGTATGTATTGGTCGTAGGAATATTCGCTGTGCCTAAAGTGTAAGGTGATTAATATTATGTTTGACAAGTTCTGTGCCTGATCGCTGAAACAGGAGGGCACTTGGCGAAAGTTGGGCCGTTGGAGGGCTCGTTGATACGGCATACAACAAGGCTCCCTCCGGCGGGGCCTTGGAGTCACTGCGCCGTGTTTATCCCGGCCAGCCACCCCGCGACCTGCCGACAGTGGTCGCGGTGATACAGGCGAGATTCGGCGCGGGATGTTCATGTGCCCGAACAGGCTGACGTCGAGTCGGGCCTGCCAATTGTCAACTCTGCATCAGAAAACCAACGGTCGCCTCGAGGATTTCATCGGACAGCGGCTCGCCCTGAGTGGCGCGGGCCAGGGTCAGGGCACCGACCATCAACGAAAACTGCACCAGCGCCTGCTGTCGATCCCGTGTCGCGTCGCCGGTGTCCATCAATGGGCCGAAGGTCTGCAGTAAGCGGCTCAGGCCTTCGTTGAAGGTCTGGCGCAACCCGCTATCGGCGGCTTCGTGGCACATGTCTCCGGCGAAGGCGACCACCGGACAACTTTCGCCGGGGTTGTCGCGGCTGGCCGCCGACAGGTAAGGCTCGATCAAGGCACGACGGGCGCTCTCGTTGTCCGCGCTTTCGGCGATACTGGTTTTCCAGCGCTCTGCGGACTGCTGGAACGCCCGGCCGCCAGCCTCCCGTGCCAGGGCTTCCCTGGATTCGAAGTGCCCGTAGAAACCACCGTGGGTCAGGCCCGCGGCGGCCATCACATCGACCACGCTGATCCCGTGCAAGCCGCGTTCACGAAACAGCCGTGTGGCGGCATCGACGATGGTCTCGCGGTTGAGGTCGGCTTGTTTACGGGAAACTCGGGGCATGGGTCACTCTCAGGTCTGCAGGTTGAACATCAGAGGGCGTATTGGGCAATTCCATTGCCAAACGACCAGTTCTCTTTTTTCACTTCCACCAGATTAATGAAAACGTCCTCCAGGCGCACCGCGAGCTCTGCATGAAGGCTCTCGGCAATGGTTTTGTAGAGGAGTTTTTTCTGCTCGATAGTCCGGCCTTCGCTCATGGTGATCTGGATCACTACCAACTGGTCCGTGCGGTTGATGCCCAGATAACCGGGGTCAAAGATGAAATGCTGCGCATCGTGTTCGGCGAGGATCTGGAAATTATCATTCTGCGGTACACCGATGGTGCTGTGCATGGCGGCATAGATCAGTTGGCCGATGCGCTTTGCGTGGGTGGGGTCCTGATGTTTTTTGATGTCGACGCGAACCAGTGGCATGGGAAGACTCCGGGGGGAATGCAGGTCAGTTAAAAATACATGATGGTAGACCTTTATCAAGTGCGGACTGCGCTTTGGCGATGACGCGCAGGTGCACTGCAGATCCTTGTGGGAGCGAGCTTGCTCGCGATGGCTGCGGCACATGCAACATATTCTCCGGCTGATACACCGCTATCGTCGGAACGCCGCCCGGAGCAAGCTCGCTCCCACAGGTGATCTCCCACAGGGGGACTTCCGTCTATCTGGTACCACCGTTCCTCACCTAAGTCTTTGCTTCTGTTCACTAATCCTCCAGAATCGCGCCCCTGTTCCGGCCAGGGCGCTGCCTGTCGGGTATTCCGACGCGTTCTGACCGGGTGGCAAGTGACCGGAATGTGGAGATCCCACCGGATGAATGATCAGGCCAATAGCGTCAACAAACGCTATGTAGATGCGACACCAGCAACGCTGTCGAGCTGGAATCGCCAAGACACCACCTGGATGCTGGGCCTGTTCGGCACGGCGATTGGTGCGGGAACCCTGTTTTTGCCGATCAACGCAGGCCTKGGCGGTTTCTGGCCGCTGGTGATCCTGGCGTTGCTGGCGTTCCCGATGACGTTCTACGCACACCGCGGGTTGACCCGTTTCGTGCTTTCCGGTCGCGAAGGCGCCGACATCACCGAAGTGGTGGAAGAGCATTTCGGCATCAAGGCCGGCGCGCTGATCACCTTGCTGTACTTCTTCGCGATTTTCCCGATCCTGCTGATCTACAGCGTGGCCCTGACCAACACCGTGGGCAGTTTCCTCGAGCATCAACTGCACATCATGCCGCCACCGCGCGCCGTGCTGTCGCTGGTGCTGATCCTCGGCCTGCTGGCGGTGGTACGTTGCGGTGAGCAATTGATCGTCAAGGCCATGAGTCTGATGGTCTACCCGTTCATCGTTGCGCTGCTGTTCCTGGCGGTGTACCTGGTTCCGCACTGGAACGGCGGGATCCTGGCTACCGCCAGCAGCGTGCCGGCGCCTTCGGCGTTGCTGCACACGATGTGGCTGGCGATTCCGGTGATGGTGTTCTCGTTCAACCACTCGCCGATCATCTCGGCGTTCGCCGTGGACCAGAAGCGTCGCTATGGTGAGCATGCCGAGGAGCGCAGCTCGCAGATCCTGTCCCGCGCCCACCTGCTGATGGTGGTGATGGTGCTGTTCTTCGTCTTCAGTTGCGTGCTGACCCTGTCGCCAGCACAACTGGCTGAAGCCAAGGCGCAGAACCTGTCGATCCTGTCGTACCTGGCCAACCACTTCAGCAATCCAACCATCGCCTTCGCGGCGCCGTTGATTGCCTTCGTGGCCATTTCCAAGTCGTTCCTGGGCCACTACATCGGCGCCAGCGAAGGTCTCAAGGGCCTGATCGTCAAGAGCGGCAAGCGTCCGTCCGCCAAGACCCTGGACCGCATGACCGCCGCGTTCATGCTGGTGGTGTGCTGGATCGTCGCCACGCTGAACCCGAGCATCCTCGGCATGATCGAAACCCTCGGTGGCCCGGTGATCGCGGCGATCCTGTTCCTGATGCCGATGTACGCCATCCGCAAGGTTCCAGCGATGGCGCGCTATCGCGGTCAGGCATCCAACGTCTTCGTGACGGCGGTGGGCCTGGTGGCGATCACGGCGTTGATCTACTCGCTGACCGCATGATCGACCGGCCTGCTCGCACAGTGCCGGATTGACAGCTACAGTGGCCGCTGCACGTGATACGTGCAGCGGTTTTTTTTCGCCTGGAGACACTGGATTGTCGAGCGCCCCCAACGCTAATCCCACCGTGCAACCCAACCGCTGGCAGGACCTGATGGC
>NZ_JBGCUL010000362.1:0-4379 GCF_054177685.1 Pseudomonas sp. P5_A2_2 | reverse complement strand
GTATCACACCGAAAGATTTCGACGTTGCCACCAGCGCCACACCCGAGCAGGTGCGGGCCGAATTCCGTAACGCGCGAATCATCGGGCGCCGATTCAAACTGGTGCACATCCACTTCGGCCGCGAAATCATCGAAGTCGCGACCTTCCGCGCCAATCACCCGCAGAACGAAGACGAGGAAGACAGCAATCAGTCTTCGCGCAACGAAAGCGGGCGCATCTTGCGCGATAACGTCTATGGCACCCTGGAAGAGGACGCGCAACGTCGCGACTTCACCATCAATGCCTTGTATTACGATCCGGTCAGCGAACGCATCCTCGACTACGCCAACGGCGTACACGACATCCGCAATCACCTGATCCGCCTGATCGGCGATCCGACGCAACGCTACCAGGAAGACCCGGTACGGATGCTGCGGGCCGTGCGTTTCGCCGCAAAGCTGAACTTCGGCATCGAAAAACACAGCGCCCTGCCGATCCGCGGCCTGGCACCAATGCTGCGCGAGATTCCGTCGGCCCGCCTGTTCGAAGAGGTGCTCAAGCTGTTCCTCTCCGGTCATGCCGCCGATACGTTTGAAATGCTGGTCGACCTGCAGTTGTTCGATCCACTGTTCCCGGCCAGCGCCGAAGCACTGGAATACAACCCGACGTACACCCACACCCTGATCAGCGAAGCCCTGATCAACACCGACCTGCGGATCAAGCAGAACAAACCGGTCACCCCGGCTTTCCTGTTTGCAGCCCTGCTCTGGCCTGCCCTGCCGGCCCGCGTCCTGCGCCTGCAGGAGCGTGGCATGCCGCCGATTCCGGCGATGCAGGAAGCGGCGCACGAGCTGATTGCCGAACAGTGCCAGCGGATCGCGATTCCGAAGCGTTTCACCATGCCGATCCGCGAGATCTGGGACATGCAGGAACGCCTGCCGCGCCGCAGCGGCAAGCGTGCCGATCTGTTGCTGGACAATCCGCGCTTCCGTGCCGGCTACGACTTCCTGTTGCTACGCGAAAGCGCCGGCGAGCAGACCGATGGCCTGGGCGAATGGTGGACGGACTACCAGGACGCCAACGAAAGCGAGCGCCGTGACATGATTCGCGACCTCAGCGGCAAGGACGAAGGCACCGGCGCCCCGCGCAAACGCCGCCGCAGCGGTGGTTCCAAACGCAAACGCGCTGCCGGCGCCTCGAGTACCACGGGCGAGTAATCCATGGAACGCATCTACATCGGCATGGGCAGCAACCTGGCTGACCCCGCCGAACAATTGCGCAGCGCCGTCGAGGCGCTGGCGCACTTGCCGCAAACGGCGCTGGTTGGGGTTTCCGCTTTTTATCAAAGCGACTCGCTGCTACCCGGACAACCGCGCTACACCAATGCGGTGGCTGCTCTCGACAGCACGCTGGAAGCGCTGGATTTGCTCGATGCCTTGCAGGCCATCGAAAACGGCCAGGGTCGCGAGCGCCTTGAGCGCTGGGGGCCGCGCACGCTGGACCTTGACATCTTGCTGTTCGGTAATCGCCTGATCGACGAACCGCGCCTCAAGGTTCCCCATTACCATATGCAGGAACGAGCCTTCGTGTTGTATCCGCTGGCGGAACTGGCCCCTGCGGATCTGCACCTGGCCGATGGCCGGACCTTGGCCGAACTGCTCAAGGCATGCCCGTTCGTCGGCCTGGAACGCCTGCCCCAAAATTGACCAAAATCCCCTGTAGGAGCGAGCCTGCTCGCGATAGCGGTCTGTCAGCGAATGAAATGCTGACTGACACACTGCCATCGCGAGCAGGCTCGCTCCTACAGGGGATCTTGGGCCAGACACAAGATCTGCTGCTGAATCGCATCAGTTACCCCGGTAACACCCCACCCGTAACAATGCGGTAACACACGCAATTGACTTCCCTCGTTCTCCTCACGACTATAGGCGTCCCGCTGCCGCCTACACGGCGTTCAAGGGCGCAATCCAGGCCTTAAAAGCACGACAAAAGAGCGTGCGCCTGTATTTAACGAAGAATCACGCGCGTTACTCGCAGTAGTTTCCACAGCGCCTGAATGAGGAACTTTTCATGCCAGCCATCACCCTGACCACCCTGCAAGGTCTGAAGCAAAAAGGTGAAAAGATCACCATGCTGACCTGCTACGACGCGACCTTCGCCCACGCCTGCAATCAGGCTGGTGTCGAAGTGCTGCTGGTGGGCGACTCCCTCGGCATGGTTTTGCAGGGCCACGACAGCACCTTGCCTGTCACCACCTCCGAAATGGCTTACCACGTGGCTGCCGTCAAACGCGGTAACAGCGATGCCTTGATCCTCGCCGACCTGCCATTCATGGCCTACGCCACCACCGAGCAAGCCATGACCAACAGCGCGCTGTTGATGCAGGCCGGCGCGCATATGGTGAAGGTTGAAGGGGCGTTGTGGCTGGCCGATTCGATCCGCCTGCTGGCCGAACGCGGTATCCCTGTTTGCGCGCACATGGGCCTGACGCCGCAATCGGTGAACATCCTTGGCGGCTACAAGGTCCAGGGTCGCAATGAAAACCAGGCCCGGCAGATGCGTGCCGACGCGATTTCCCTGGAACAGGCTGGTGCGGCAATGTTGCTGCTCGAGTGCGTCCCGAGCGAACTGGCAGAAGAAATCACCCAGGCGGTGAAGATACCGGTGATTGGTATTGGCGCCGGCAATCGCACCGATGGCCAGGTGCTGGTTCTGCACGACATGCTGGGGCTGTCCATTACCGGCCGCTTGCCAAAATTCGTAAAAAACTTCATGACTGGCCAGACCAGCATTGAAGATGCGTTGAATGCCTACGTGACTGAAGTCAAAGCGGCGACCTTCCCTGGGATCGAACACGGATTCTCTGCATGAACACCGTAAAAACCGTACGCGAACTGCGGGCCGCCGTGGCCCGTGCCCGTAGCGAAGGCAAGCGCATCGCCTTTGTGCCAACCATGGGCAACCTGCACAGCGGCCACGTTGCCCTGGTGACCAAAGCCTCCCAACGGGCAGATTTCGTGGTTGCGAGCATTTTCGTCAATCCGCTGCAATTCGGTGCTGGCGAAGACCTCGACAAGTACCCGCGCACCCTCGCCGCCGACCAGGAAAAACTGCTCCAGGCCGGTTGCCATTTGTTGTTCGCGCCAACCGTCGAGGAGATGTATCCCGGCGGAATGACCGGCCAGACCCGCGTCAGTGTCCCGCAATTGTCCGAAGGCCTGTGCGGCGCCAGCCGGCCGGGGCATTTCGAAGGCGTGGCGACGGTTGTCAGCAAGCTGTTCAACATGGTCCAGCCGGACCTGGCGATTTTCGGCGAGAAAGACTTTCAGCAACTGGCGGTGATTCGCGCGCTGGTTCATGACCTGAACATGCCGATCCAGATCATCGGTGAGCCGACCGTACGGGCGGCCGATGGCTTGGCGCTGTCGTCGCGCAACGGCTTCCTCAACGAAGAGCAACGCGCTGTGGCACCGGTGGTCTACCGCACGCTGAAAGCGATCGGCGAGGCGATCAGGCAGGGCGAACGCGACTACCCGGCGCTGATCGGCACGCAGATCAAACAGCTCGAAACAGCCGGCCTGCGCCCTGACTATCTGGAAATTCGCCATGCCCTGACTTTGCGCCCGGCGACGGCGCAGGATCGTGACCTGGTGATTCTGGTGGCGGCGTTCCTGGGTACGACGCGGTTGATCGACAACCTGCACCTGAACCTCGACGCGCCCCTCTAGACACTAAAAAACCTGTGGGAGCGAGCCTGCTCCGGGCGGCGTTCCGACGATGGCGTACTAACAGTCACTGAAAATGCTGAATGTCATGCCCTCATCGCGAGCAAGCTCGTTCCCACAGGGGTTCTGCTGCGCCCACATATAACGCATTGCCCCCACAAACCCTTCGGGCCATTTTGCCCGCCGACCTGGGAAATACTCATGCACGCCATCATGCTCAAAGCCAAGCTGCATCGCGCCGAAGTCACCCACGCTGTACTCGATTACGAAGGCTCCTGCGCCATCGACGGTGAATGGCTGGACCTTTCCGGCATCCGCGAGTACGAACAAATCCAGATCTACAACGTCGACAACGGCGAGCGCTTCACCACCTACGCCATCCGTGGCGAAGAAGGTTCGCGCATGATCTCGGTCAATGGCGCCGCGGCGCACAAGGCCAAGGTCGGCGATCGCGTGATCATCTGCGCTTACGCTCATTACAGCGAAGCCGAACTGCTCAACTTCAAGCCGCGCATGCTCTACATGGCACCGGGCAATGAACTGAGCCACACCAGCAACGCCATTCCGGTCCAGGTCGCCTGATCCGAGTCCTGACTCTTCCGTTTGTCGGACCGTTCCTAACTTTGGTGTTAAAAAAGTACCGGAAACAGGTCAGACAAAGGCAAGACAGATCAT
>NZ_JBGCUL010000361.1:0-4389 GCF_054177685.1 Pseudomonas sp. P5_A2_2 | reverse complement strand
GGATCACCGTTAACTACCGCGAAAGCTTCAACCTGCACGCTAGCAGCGGCATCCTGTTCAACCATGAATCACCGCTGCGCGGCATCGAGTTCGTGACGCGCAAAGTCACCGACGCCGCCGCCCGGATCAAGCAGGGCAAACAACAGGAACTGCGCCTGGGCAACATCGACGCCAAGCGCGACTGGGGCTTTGCCGGGGATTACGTCGAAGCCATGTGGCTGATGCTGCAACAGGACAAACCCGACGACTTCGTGGTGGCCACCGGCGTGACCACCACCGTGCGCGAGATGTGCCGGATCGCCTTCGATCATGTGGGCCTGAACTACCGCGATTACGTGAAGATCGACCCGGCGTTCTTCCGCCCGGCCGAAGTGGAAGTGCTGCTCGGCAACCCGGCCAAGGCCCAGCGTGTGCTGGGCTGGAAACCCAAGACCGATCTGGATGCCTTGATCCGCATGATGATGGATGCGGACATGAAACGCGTCGCCAAGGAGTAGGCCATGCTGATTCCCGTGATTCTCTCCGGCGGTGCCGGGACAAGGTTGTGGCCGGTGTCGCGTGAGGGCCATCCCAAACCCTTCATGACATTGCCCGACGGCCAGTCGCTGCTGGGCAAGACCTATCAGCGGGCCGCGGACCTGCTCGACGGCTGGGGCGATATCGTCACGGTGACCAATCGCGAGTACTACTTCCAGAGCAAGGATCACTTTCGGGACGCACACCTGGGCCGGCATCGCGGGCACTTCCTGCTGGAGCCGACGGGACGCAATACGGCGCCGGCCATTGCCGCTGCCGCCCTCTCCCTCCAGGCCCTGCATGGCGACGACGCGATCATGCTGGTCATGCCTGCCGACCATCTGATCGTCAATGTCGAGGCGCTGAAGGACGCGGTCGAGCATGCCGTGACATTGGCCAAGCGCGGTCACCTGGTGACCTTCGGGGTGGTGCCGACCGCTCCGGAAACCGGTTTTGGCTACATTGAAGCCGGCACATCGCTGGACGATAAAGGCGCTGCCAGCGTGCGGCGCTTCGTCGAAAAACCCGACCTGCAAACCGCGACTCATTACGTGGAAAGCGGCAACTTCCTGTGGAACTCCGGGATGTTCTGCTTCTCGGTCGCCAGCCTACTGGCCGAACTGCAAATCCATGCTCCCGCCTTGCTGGAGCAGACGCAGACCTGCATGGCTGCCAGCGCTCCCGTGGAAAACGCCGGGGATGTGCAACAAGAACTGTCACCGGCCCTGTTTGGCGAAATCATGGACATCTCCATCGACTACGCGTTGATGGAACGCTCCGACAAGGTGGTCGTCGTGCCGGCCCGTTTCGACTGGAGCGATATCGGCTCCTGGGGTGCGGTGGCCGCGCTGGTACCGGCAGATGCACAAAACAATCGCACCGTCGGCGAGTCGATATTCATCGACAGCCACAACAACTTCGTCCAGAGCGAAAACCGTCTGGTCGCGACCGTGGGCGTGGATAACCTGATCATCGTCGACACCGCCGACGCCGTGCTGGTGGCCCACGCCGACCGCGCCCAGGATGTGCGTCGGGTGGCCAGGCAGCTCAAGGATAAAGAGCACGAAGCCTATCGCCTGCACCGTACGGTCAGCCGGCCATGGGGCACCTACACCGTGCTCGAGGAAGGCCCGCGCTTCAAGATCAAACGCATCGTGGTCAAGCCCGGCGCCAAGTTGTCGTTGCAGATGCACCACCATCGCAATGAACACTGGGTGGTGGTCGAAGGCATGGCCAAGGTCACCAACAATGGCACCGGCACGCACCTGGTGGCCAAGAACGAATCGACCTTCATTGCTGCCGGTCACAAGCATCGCCTGGAGAATCCCGGCGTGATCGACCTGGTGATCATCGAGGTGCAAAGCGGCGAATACCTGGGAGAGGACGACATCGTCCGCTTCGAAGATCAATACGGCAGGACGGTTTGAATGCTGCGTAACCTTTACCAATCGCTGTGGAGTTACCGGGGTTTCATCCTCGGCAGTGTCAAACGGGAGTTTCAGGCGCGCTATCGCAACTCGCTGTTCGGTGCCTTGTGGACCGTGCTCAATCCGCTGTCGATGATCCTGGTCTACACGGTGATCTTCTCCACCATCATGCGCGCCCGCTTGCCGGGCGTGGATGACGGGTTGGCCTACAGCGTCTACCTGTGCGCCGGCCTGCTGACCTGGGGTCTGTTCGCCGAGATCACGACGCGCAGCCAGAGCATGTTCCTGGAAAACGCCAACCTGCTGAAGAAAATCAGCTTCCCGCGCATCTGCCTGCCGGTCATCGTGCTGCTCAATGCCGGGATCAATTTCGCGATCATCCTGGGGCTGTTCCTCGGCTTCCTGCTGATCAGCGGGCGACTGCCCGGCATGGCGTTACTGGCGCTGCTGCCGTTGCTGATCCTGCAAGTGATCTTCGCCGCGGGACTGGGGATGATTCTGGGCGTGCTCAACGTGTTCTTTCGCGACGTCGGGCAGTTTTTCGGTATCTGCCTGCAGTTCTGGTTCTGGCTGACGCCGATCGTTTATCCATTGTCGATCCTGCCGCCGGGTATCCAGCACTTTATCGAGCTGAACCCGATGACGGCGCTGATGAACAGCTACCAGAACCTGTTTCTCTACAACCAATGGCCAGACTGGAGCTCGCTGGTGCCGTTGCTGGTGATCGGCCTGTTGTTCTGTGGGATGGCGCTGCGGCTGTTCCGCCAGCGTGTCGGTGAAATGGTGGACGAGCTCTGATGGGACATATACGTGTCAGTGGCCTGGGCAAGGCCTACAAGCAGTACCCGAATCGCTGGAGCCGGCTGTTCGAATGGCTGGTACCGTTTTCCCGCACCCGACATCAACTGCACTGGGTGCTGCAAGGGGTCGATTTCGAGATTCAGCCGGGTGAAGCCGTGGGCATCGTCGGGGTCAATGGAGCCGGCAAAAGCACGCTGTTGAAGATGATCACCGGCACCACCCAACCCACCTGCGGCGACATCCGGTTGCAAGGTCGCGTGGCCGCGCTGCTGGAGCTCGGCATGGGTTTCCACCCGGACTTCACCGGTCGGCAGAACACCTTCATGGCCGGCCAGTTGCTCGGCATGCAGGTCGAAGAAATCGAAGCGCTGATGCCGCAGATCGAGAGCTTCGCCGAAATCGGCGAGGCCATCGACCATCCGGTTCGTACCTATTCCAGCGGCATGCAGATGCGCCTGGCGTTCAGCGTGGCCACTGCGCGGCGCCCGGACATCCTGATCGTCGATGAAGCGCTGTCCGTAGGTGACGCCTACTTCCAGCACAAAAGCTTTGATCGCATCCGCAACTTCCGCAAGGCCGGCACCACGTTGCTGATCGTGTCCCATGACCGCTCGGCGATCCAGTCGATCTGCGACACCGCCATCCTCCTGGAAAACGGGCGCATGGCCATGCGCGGCAAACCCGAAGAAGTAATGGACTACTACAACGCCATGCTCGCCCAGCGCGAGGGCCAGACGGTGCGCCAGGAAATGCTCGCCAACGGGCAGGTGCAAACCATTTCCGGGACAGGCGAAGCGGGCATTCTCAGCGTCCGCCTGCTTGACCCCAAGGGCCGTTCGGTGGAGGTGGCGGAAGTCGGTCAGGCGATGGTCCTGGAAGTGCAGGTCGAGGTGCGCCAGGACATCGAGCGGCTGATTCTCGGTTTCATGATCAAGGATCGCCTCGGCCAGCCCATATACGGCATCAATACCCACCGGGTCGACAAAGCCCTCACCGACCTGAGTGCCGGCGAACGCATCACCTACCGTTTTGCCTTCGACATGCGCCTGGGCAAGGGTAATTATTCGGTGGCCCTGAGCCTGTCGCGACTGGATTCGCACCTGGATCGCAATTTCGAATGGCGTGACTACGGGCTGGTCTTCCACGTGATCAACAATCGCCAGGAAGACTTCGTGGGCTGCTCCTGGCTCCAAGCACAGACAAGCGTGACCCGTTCCAGTGAGAGTCGGGTGGAATCTATTGGGGTAACACGATGACCAGACTGTTGGTGGAATGTACCTACGTCTTCGAACACCCGGATGCCAACTCGGGCATTCAACGGGTCGTTCGTAATGTTATTCAGCAATTGCCGGCCGCAGACACCCAGCGTGAATGCATTCCGGTGGTGATGCTCAATGGCGCGTTGTTCGAGGTGAAAAGCCTGGCGCCCTTGCCGACCATCAAAGTGGACCTGGTGAGCCTGCGGGTGAAGCTGGAACACCTCGCCAATCTGTACTGGCAGTGCCATCGGGCACTGGAGGGGCGCCGTCCTTTCAGCACATCGAAGTTCGCCCGCCGGGTGCTTTATGTCGGTTGTCGCCTCACCGCGTTCGCCTGCCTGAGCCTGCCGATGCGACTGCTCGATCGTGTACTCAAGGGCCAGAAG
>NZ_JBGCUL010000360.1:0-4393 GCF_054177685.1 Pseudomonas sp. P5_A2_2 | reverse complement strand
GTCCAGCAGATCGACGTCGCCCTGCTCCAGTTCAAAACCGTCTTCAGCCAGCTTGATGGCCGGGGCGATGATTTCCTTGCGCGGCTTGGTGCCGTACTTGGACAGCGCCAACTCCATGCCCGAAACGGTGCCCGGCACGCCCACGGCCAGGTGGCCACGGGTACTCAGATCAGGGACGACGTTGCCCGCCTTGTCCAGGTACATGTTGGCGGTTGCGGCCAGCGGCGCTTTTTCACGGAAGTCGAGGAAGGTCTTGCGCCCGTCCGCCAGTTGAATGGTCATGAAACCACCGCCACCGAGGTTGCCTGCCGCGGGGTACACCACCGCCAGCGCATAGCCGACCGCGACCGCCGCATCCACGGCGTTGCCGCCTTTCTTCAGCACATCCACGCCCACATGGCTGGCCAGGTGCTGGGCCGTGACCACCATGCCGTTTTCCCCGGTAGMCGGGGCCACGGAGGCGGCGTGAGCAGTCAGACAGCTGAGTGCCAATGAGGTCGCAATCAGCGATTTGGCAAAAGGTTCRTACTTCATGAGTCGGTCTCTTCTTGTTATTACGTAGGAAAACGCTTCAAAAGCCGTAGCCAAGTATGGTCGGGATTACGGTTTGCGCCTCCCCGTCGAGACAGTATCCTTTACGCCTGTTGAGCAATTTTGCGCGAGCCCTGGCATGACCTATACCTGCACCACCGTGGCTTCACCCGTGGGCCAGTTGAAGCTGGTCGCGAACGGTTCGCGACTGGCGGCCATCCTCTGGGAAAACGACAAACCCGGTCGGGTGCGCCTGGGGCCGATGAGCGAAGCGCCGGACAACCCGATCCTGGTGCACACGGCTGCGCAGTTGCGCGAATATTTTTCCGGCACCCGCGATCACTTCGAACTGGAACTGGATTTTGCCGGCACGGAATTTCAGAAGAAGGTCTGGACGGCGCTGCTGACCATCCCGTTCGGCGAGACCCGCAGCTACAGCCAGATCGCCGAACAGATCGGCAACCCGGCGGCGGTAAGGGCAGTGGGTGCGGCGAATGGCAAGAACCCGATCTCGATCGTGGCGCCGTGTCACCGGGTAATTGGCGCGTCGGGCAAGCTCACCGGGTTTGCCGGGGGGCTTGAGGCGAAGGAGTTGTTGCTGACGCTGGAGGGCGGGCAATGGCCCGGCACGGCACGCCTGCCAGGCTTTTGATCATGCTTGGGCGAAGAGGTTTTTCATCGCCGCATACTGCAACAGCATGATGGTCTTGGCGTCGCAGATTTCGCCGCGGTAGAACGCTTCGAGCGCGTCCTCGAACGCCCACTCCAGCACTTCCAGCTCTTCGGTTTCCGCCTCCAGTCCACCACCGTCGCTGACTTTCGACTTCGCGTCGTACTCGGCAATGAAAAAGTGCAGCTTTTCCGTCACCGAACCCGGGCTCATGTACGCCTCGAACACCTTCTGCACATGGTGCACGCGATAACCGGTCTCTTCCTCGGCTTCATCGCGGATGCGATCTTCAGGCGCCGCGCCTTCCAGCAGCCCAGCTGCCACTTCGATCAACAGGCCATCGTGGCCGTTGACGAACACCGGCAGGCGAAACTGCCGGGTCAGTACCACGGTTCTCTTTTCGCGGTTGTACAAGAGAATCGCCGCGCCATTGCCACGGTCGTAGACTTCCCGGGTCTGGCGTTGCCACTCGCCGTTGTTGCGTTGGTAATCGAAGGTGATTTTCCTGAGCAGGTACCAGTCGTGGGACAACACCTGGGACTCAAGGATGTTGACCCGCTCGGCCGTGTTCGACATGACAACGCGTCCTGTTATTTGTCTGAGGGTCCACATGTTAAGTGAAAACGAACGGCACTTGTCCCCTCAAGCAAGCTGCGCGTTGGCGACGGTTCAACTTTTCCGGGGATGGAACAATCGCTGCGACCGGGATAGGCTGCGGCTTCCATGCCATAAGGATATAGCCATGAACCTGCGTATCGAACTGTCGCAAAACCCCACGGAAGAACAACGCCTGGCCATCCTCAAGCCATTGCGCGCGTACAACGGCTCGAAGGCCGAAGGTAACGTACCTGAGCACATCGCCTTRCTGGTGCGCGACGACAACGACGAGATCCTCGGCGGCCTGCATGGCCGATTGTTTTACCAGTGGCTGTACGTCGACTTGCTGGTGGTGCCGGAACAGGCACGGGGACAGGGCCTGGGTTCGAAACTGATGCAGATGGCCGAGGACCTGGCGCGGGAACGACGCTGCGTCGGGCTGTGGCTCGACACCTTTGAATTCCAGGCGCCGGAGTTCTACAAGAAATGCGGCTACAGCGAGATCGGGCACATTGCCGATTACCCGCCAGGCCACAAGCACTTCTTCTTCCAGAAGCGCCTGAGCTACTGACCAGCACACAAAACCACTGTAGGAGCGAGCCTGCTCGCGATGGCGGACTGTCATTCAACATTGATGTCGACTGACTTACCGCTATCGCGAGCAGGCTCGCTCCTACAGGGGTATGCAATAAACCTTCAAATCATAGGCAGGTCGCCAACGCCGCCAGCCGGCGCTTGGCCACGAAATCATCCTTCTGTGCGTAGTAGCTCAACACCGTGCCCGAGGCATCGGTGGTCACGTCGACGAAGGACTCCGCCGAACRGGTGTAAACGGTCGTGCCACCCTTCTCGCCGGCCTGCAAATAGGCAGCGGCATCGACACCGAACACGGCCTCGTCCTGCCAGGAAAACTGCACGCACTGGGCGACGTCTTTTGCCGGCTTTTCCGAGTTCAGGGTCTTGTACGGGGCCTTGGTGCGGGCATCGTTCATCGCCGAGCCGGCGCATCCCGCCAGCAACGTCACGGCCAGCGCCACCATCAGAATTCGCATTGCATTCACTCATCAGGAAAAAGCGGACTTTATCACCCCGGCAGCCCGTATCGTTCTGCTTTACTGCATTTATACCGCGACAGCGCGCAACGATTCGCGCACCCTGTCGCGCCAATAACGCCCCATCGCACCCCTGACTGGAAATCTGATGACACCTAATGCCGAGTTCTACAAACCGAGCACTGAATATGCCGACAAGCTGATCAGCCAGATCGGTCAGACGCCGTCCTGGATTGCCAAGCGAATCGGCGTCACCGACAAGCGGATTCGCTACATCCTCGATGGTGAAAGAACCGTCAAAGGCGAAACCACGCCGATCCAGATGACTTACACCGAACAGTTTGCCCTCGAATGCCTGGCGGCAGCGGCCAAGGCCAGCAAGAAGCAATCCTCGTAATCCGTTCTCAAGGAGCGACCATGGCGGCAACCGAACTGCAGCATGAGCAAGYACTCAAGAAATTTCTCGATGCGCGCCCCGAGTTGCGCGAAGAACTCGACCACCTCAACCCACTGTTGGCTCAGGCCAAGGGTGAAACGGCGGCTCAGTATCGCGAGGAACGGCTGCACGAAGCGTTTGAAGCTGAAGCAGAACGCCAGAAATTGTTCGCTTGGGAACTGACGTTGCAGTTAACCACCGCCACACCCCAGGATTACCAAGCGCAGCGCCTGGAAGTGCACCGGGAAGTGGCGGAAATGGCCGGCATGGACTGGCTGGAATATTGCGAGTTGAATGGCATAAAACCCTAAGCACTGTTCAGGGATACCTTCGCCGATGCTGCCCAACACCGCCAGGACCCACGCCAGCCCCGGTCACCTGCACACGCAGAAATGGCGCGGGCGCATAGGCCTGAGCCTGGTGGCCATGCTCTCGGTACTCGCCGGTATGACCGACGCCATCGGCTTCATGGCCAGCGGCGACTTCGTCTCGTTCATGAGCGGCAATACCACCCGGATGGCCGTCGCCATCAGTACTGGCGACCTTGGGTTGACCCTGCGCCTGGTGATCCTCGTCGCCACTTTCATCGTCGGCAACGCGCTGGGCATAATCGTCAGCCGGCTAGGCAGACGTCGGGCCCTGCCCTTGTTGTTGTGCATCGCCACCCTGCTGTGCACCGCCGCGGCCTGGCCTTATGACGTGCAGCTGCCAGCCCTGCTGGCGGCGATCATTGCAATGGGCATGCTCAACGCCGCGGTGGAAGAAGTGAACGGCCTGCCGGTGGGCCTGACCTACGTCACCGGTGCCCTGTCGCGTTTCGGCCGCGGACTGGGTYGCTGGATGCTCGGCGAGCGTCGTAACGGCTGGCGCGTGCAACTGATCCCCTGGACCGGCATGTTCGCYGGCGCGGTACTCGGTGCCGTGCTGGAACATCACCTGGGGCTCAAGGCGTTGTTTGCCAATGGCCTGCTGGCGGCCGGGCTCGGGGTGTTGTCGTTGAAGATCCCGCGGCGCTGGCAGTTGGGGTATATGCCGCGCTGAGCTTGGCGGTGCCTATGCGGCCCTCATCGCGAGCAAGCTCGCTCCCACAGGAGATCGGTGTCGAAT
>NZ_JBGCUL010000359.1:0-4395 GCF_054177685.1 Pseudomonas sp. P5_A2_2 | reverse complement strand
GTTCTTCAACCTTTTTGCCGACGATCATCATCATGTCGGCGAATTCGTCGACTACGACCACAATGGTCGGCAGCTTTTGCAGGAGCGGCGCTTCGTCGTGGATGCTTTCGCGCTTGTACAACGGATCGCTCAACGGCTCGCCGGCGTCCTGGGCTTCCTTGACCTTGGCGTTGAAGCCCGACAGGTTTCGCACGCCCATCTTGGCCATCAGCTTGTAGCGCCGCTCCATCTCGGCAACGCTCCAGCGCAGGGCGTTGGCGGCGTCCTTCATGTCGGTGACCACCGGGCACAGCAGGTGCGGAATGCCTTCGTAGATCGACAATTCCAGCATTTTCGGGTCGATCATGATCAGCTTGGCGTCTTCCGGGCCGGACTTGAACAGGATCGACAGGATCATCGCGTTCACACCCACCGACTTACCGGAACCGGTGGTACCGGCCACCAGCAAGTGTGGCATTTTCGCCAGGTCAGTGATGACCGGCTTTCCGCCGATGTCGTGGCCCAGGGCCAGGGTGACCGGGGATTTGAAGTTGTCGTACTCGGGGGTCGACAACACCTCGGAGAAGCGCACGATCTGCCGGTCTTCGTTGGGAATCTCGATACCGACGGTGGTCTTGCCCGGAATCACTTCCACCACGCGCACGCTGGTCACGGCCAGGGAACGGGCCAGGTCTTTGGCCAGGTTGGAAATGCGGCTGACCTTGACGCCGGCCGCCGGCTGGATTTCGTAACGGGTAATCACCGGCCCCGGGTGAATCGAGTCCACTGTAACTTCAACGCCGAATTCCTTGAGCTTGATTTCCAGCAGGTGGCCAACCGCCGCCAGGGATTCAGGCGAGTAATTGAGCTGTTTCTTTTCCGCCGGATCGAGAATCGAGATCGGCGGCAAGGTGCCTTCGACGGCGCTGTCGACGAACAGCGGCGTCTGCTTCTCTTTTTCGACGCGCTTGCTCGGTGCGGCAGGCTTTGGCGGCGCGGGTGCAATCACCGGTGGCACCTGCTTCTCGCGCTCGGACATGTGCTTGCTCAGGGCTTGCTCACGCTCGATCAACCGCTCCTTGACCTTGGCCTGCTCGCGCTTGTCGGTGACGGTCGGCGCGACCACTTCATCCATACGGTCGTCGACTTCACGCAGCTGTGCGACCAGTTGCTTGCGCTCGGTACGGGCCGCCCACCAGCGATTGGCCGCGCCCTGGAACAGTTCGAACAGGTCGAGGGTGATCTTGCCGGTGATGTCCATCACCCTGAACCACGACAGGTCGGTAAACACGGTCAGGCCGAACAGGAACAACGCAATGAACAGCAGCGTACTGCCCTGGATATTCAGGGCGTTCCTGGCCAGGTCGCCGAGGCTTTCGCCCAGCGCACCGCCCGCACCGGCCGGCAGACCGGTCGCGGCATGGAAATGGATATGGGCCAGAGCGGCGCCCGACAGCACCAGGAACACCAGACCGATCAGGCGCCAGGAAAACAGCCAGCCACTCCACTGCCACGGTTCGTGACGCTGACGGAAGATCTGGTACGCCTTGATCGCCAGCAGCAACGGGAAGATGTAGGCGAAGTAACCCAGCACCATGAACAGGATATCGGCGCTGTAGGAGCCCGCTGGACCGCCGAAGTTCTGCACGTCGTCGATCTTGCTGTTATGACTCCAGCCCGGATCATCCTTGCCATAGGTCAACAAGGCCATCATCAGGAACAGGCACAAGGCACCGATGGCGATCAGCGCACCTTCCTTGAGTCGGTAGTGCAAGTGCTGGCGCCAGAGCGGAACGACGGCTGGTTTAGGTGCTGCGGTGGATTTCTTCAAAACGCTTCTTTTCCTGCGCCATGGGCGCGTCCATCTGTTGAATGACTATAAAAACTGCCGAAAACTGCCCAATCCAGGCAGGTAAAAAAGTTAACACGTGTTACCGGGACTACTTTTAACACTGTGCCCCGGTTTTTATAAACACGGCGCGCAATGAATATAGGTAACACGCAKGGCATTGTACGGGTTTGTACGCACGACGCCATGCTTGAGCCCCTTGGGTGTAGCATAGTCAACAGCGCATGACATGCCGCTCAATTTGAGCATGCATTCTCTTTTGTGACAAAGGCTTATGAGGTGTTTTTATGAGCGAAGCGAAGCATTCACGCCTGATTATCCTGGGCTCCGGCCCTGCCGGTTACAGCGCAGCCGTTTATGCCGCCCGCGCCAACCTCAAGCCCGTTGTCATTACTGGCATACAGGCAGGTGGCCAGCTCACCACCACCGTCGAAGTCGACAACTGGCCAGGCGACGTCGAAGGCCTGACCGGACCGGTGCTGATGGACCGCATGCAAAAACACGCCGAGCGCTTTGCCACCGAGATCATTTACGACCACATCCATACCGCCAAGTTGCAACAACGGCCGTTCGAACTGATCGGCGATGGCGCAACTTACACCTGCGACGCACTGATCATTGCCACCGGCGCTTCTGCGCAATACCTGGGTTTGCCATCGGAAGAAAGGTTTGCTGGCAAAGGGGTTTCGGCGTGCGCGACATGCGATGGATTTTTCTATCGCAATCAGGTGGTTGCGGTGGTCGGCGGCGGTAATACGGCGGTCGAGGAAGCTTTGTACCTGTCGAACATCGCCAAGGAAGTGCACCTTATCCATCGACGCGACAAGCTGCGCTCGGAGAAGATCCTCCAGGACAAACTCTTCGAAAAGGCCGCCAACGGCAATATCCGCCTGCACTGGAACCAGAATCTGGACGAAGTGCTCGGCGATGCCAGCGGCGTGACCGGCGCCCGCCTGCGGGACAGCCACACCGGCGAAACCAGGGAACTGCCACTGGCCGGGGTGTTTATCGCCATCGGCCATAAACCCAACACCGACCTGTTCACGGGCCAACTGGAGATGCGCGACGGGTATCTGCTGGTCAAGGGTGGCAGCGAAGGCGATGCCACCGCTACGGCGATTGCCGGTGTGTTTGCCGCCGGTGACGTGGCCGACCACGTTTATCGCCAGGCCGTTACGTCTGCCGGGGCCGGTTGCATGGCGGCGCTGGACGCCGAAAAATACCTCGACGACATTCCTGCCGTTTGAAGGCACACTTTACGGCGGGCCAACACCCGCCACTGCCCTCCCCTTCTGCAAGCCCGGATGCCATGCTGACTTGGTTACAACGCAATACCTTGCATTTCCCACCGCTGGAAAAGGCCATGCGCGACCCCAACGGGCTGCTGGCTGCCGGTGGCGATCTGTCCGCCGATCGGCTGGTCTCGGCTTATCGCCACGGCTGCTTCCCTTGGTTTTCCGAAGGCCAGCCGATTCTCTGGTGGTCTCCGGATCCGCGCACGGTTCTGTTTCCCGACGAATTGCACGTCTCACGCAGCCTGAACAAACTGCTGCGCCAGCAACGCTATCAAGTGACCTTTGACCAGGACTTCGCCGCCGTTATCCGCGCCTGTGCCGCGCCCCGGGATTACGCCGAYGGCACCTGGATCACCGAGGCCATGCAGGACGCTTATATCGAGTTGCACAGGCGCGGACACGCCCACTCGGTGGAAGTGTGGGACGGAGACGAACTGGTCGGCGGGTTGTATGGCCTGGCAATGGGCCAGCTGTTTTTCGGCGAGTCCATGTTCAGCCTCGCCGACAACGCTTCGAAATTCGGTTTTGCCACCTTGGTGCGGCATCTGAAAGACTCGGGGTTTGTGCTGATCGACTGCCAGATGCCCACCGACCACCTGCACAGCCTGGGCGCCCGCGCCATTCCTCGCCGTGAATTTGCCAGCTATCTGGCCAGGCACCTGGACCAAGCCAACACCGCCACCTGGGTTTGCTGAGCGACTTTCTCCCGTGTGGCTTACACTTATTCAAAAGCATTATCCCGAGGGTTGATCATGACCGAGTTGGCGCGTTTGAAGTTCTATGCCACTCAGCCGCACTCTTGCAGTTATCTGCCCGATGAGCAGGCCACAACCCTGTTCCTCGACCCTAGTCAGCCCATGGATGTGCATGTCTATGCAGACCTGTCGGAGATGGGGTTTCGTCGCAGTGGCGACCATCTCTACCGGCCGCATTGCCAGAATTGCAATGCGTGCGTTCCGGCGCGTATTCCCGTGGGACAGTTCACGCCCAACCGGCAACAGAAACGCATCTTCAAGCGCAACGCGGATTTGCAGGTGCGTCCCGCCAGGCCCGGCTTCAACGAAGAGTACTTCGACCTTTACCAGCGCTATATCGAACAGCGTCACGCCGATGGCGACATGTACCCGCCAAGTCGCGACCAGTTTTCGACATTCCTGGTGCGGGACCTGCCGTTTTCACGCTTTTATGAGTTTCGCCTGAACGGCCGGCTGCTGGCCGTCGCCGTCACCGATTTACTGCCGAACGGTCTTTCGGCGGTCTACACCTTCTACG
>NZ_JBGCUL010000358.1:0-4403 GCF_054177685.1 Pseudomonas sp. P5_A2_2 | reverse complement strand
CCAGCAGGTCGTGAATATCGATGCAGGCCGTACGACGACAGGTCTCAAAGCGCTCTTGTGGACGCCATCGGGCCTGGCCGTAATCGGCGTAGAACGCGTGATAGCAGTCGCTGCCCAGTTCATCGAGCAGTGCAAACAACCCCGAAAAACCGGCCTCGCCCCCGTATGAAGGCGTGAGCCCTGCCTTGGTGGCGGCACGTTTCAAACCGTCGATGAACTGCTTTTGCTGACGCAACGTATCACCGATCAGCAAGGCGTCTACACCACCGTCCCAGCGGGCGATTTGTCCGTAGAACTCTCCCGTGGCCAGATAACCGTCATCCCACAGGTCGAACCCGCCGCGCCACGCCCGGCGATGGCCGATCATCAACAGGTTCAGGCGGCTGGACTCGCGACCGGCGTCGGAGATCGGCGCCAGGTGGTTGAACGGCAAGACTTCGCGATCATCGACCATCAACACCTCGACCCGGGGATCGTCATAGACAAACAATGCGCTGTTGGTCCGGTGCATGTTCTCCACGGCCGCGCAGCTTGCCCCGTTCAACCGCAACGAGGCGATGCGCAACTGGAATGTCGCCGGCGCCCGCGTGGCGATGATCAACTGCGCGGCACGCAACAATGCCAGGGTGTAGCAGTTGTCACGGGCCCCGGACTGGATCGCCAACACCTTGTAATCGCCAATGCGCTCCATGCCCCCCGCCGCTACCGCCAGGCGCTGAATCAACAATTGCAATGCGGTGCGTTCGGCACGGGAGAAAAACCCCAGCAATCGCTGCAGCACTTGTTGATAGACATAGTTCATCGCTTGGTCATGGATGCTGGTCATCTTTATTTACCTGATACTCGTAAGTTCAATATCGCGCAGACAGCAAATCCCGTTGGACTGTCTGCACGTATGGAGTCATGGACTTTATTGCCAAATGCTAGCACTTGAATTTTCTGGTGATCATTTGCAACGTTCGCAGCGCCCCCTCGGTTTAACGACGCAGGTGAAGCTGTAGTGCCCAGCCGGCAAGGGTTTTCTCGATTTAAATCGCAGTCCTAGGAAACGTCCGACAATGTCCCACAGACACTTAACACAAGAAATAAAGAAGGAAGTTGTCGCTGTCTTTTTGGCAACTACACAACAACACGCTAGTTTGGAGATGTGCACCGACGGCGCACATTGAAAAGATTCAGCCTGACACCCAGTCATGACTCATTCCTTGAGATGAAAGTAATCATTCAATTATCAGGGCTTAGTGGCTGATTAGAAGCTACAGATTACGAGCAAAAACCAGTTCAGTTGCTGGGCTGGCCTGCGGGTCGACGGCTTTTTGGGGAGGGGGGGACTGAAACGAAAGAGTCCGCATGGGCACGGACTCTTGGATTGGCTATTACGGCGATTGTTATGCCGGTTCGACCTGCAGCGCCACCCTTTCGCGACACGGGCATTCGTCCATGTAGCGGTGCGCTTCGACAAACTCGGCAAACGGGAAGACCCGAGTCTTGAGCGGCAGCAGAACGCGGTCGGCAGTCATCTGATTGATGTCGCGCAAGGCACGTTGCAGTGCGACCTGGTCCTGGGTGATGCCCAGTTCCGGCTTGCCAGTGAAGTTGCCGATGCAGTGTACGAAGAACTGAATGTTTTTCTGGAACGCTGCGCTGGCCGGGAAAGGCGTCTGGTTGCCGCCTTGCAGGCCGTACAACACCAGGCTGCCGCGAGGTGCCAACACATCGCCAAGCAACGACATCTGCGGGCCGCCCAAACCATCGAATACCACATCCACGCCGCGGTTATCGGTGATCTTGTTGATTCGTACCAGCAGATCTTCTTCCTCGGTGACGATGACTTTCTCGGCACCCAGCGACAGCAGATACTCACGCTCGTCTGCTGACTTGGTCGCGGCGATCACTCGAACACCCAAGGCCTTGCCCAGTTGTACAAACGAAGGTCCGGCGCAATGACTGGCGTCGGTCACCAGGGCAAACTGCCCGGGTTTGACCCGTGCCAGATCCGCATAAGCGAAATAGGCAATCAACAACGGCGTGTAGTGCACGCTGGCTTCAATCGGGCTGAGCACATCCGGGTAGCGGGTCAGTGCCGAGCGCGGCAGAACGATCAGCTCGCCGTAGACCGGGTAATCGTTCGGGCTTTCGGCCGGGAAACTGGCAACCTTGTCACCGATGGCCAGGTCTTCCACGCCATCGCCGACGGCGGTGACGATACCGGCCATTTCATGACCAAGGCCTGAAGGCAGGCGAGCATGGGACGAGGCCAGGTTCTGGCGCCAAAGAATGTCATACCAACTGATGCCGATCGCTTCGACGCGCACCTGCACTTCGCCCGGTGCAGGCAGAGCCGCCGCATGCTCTTCGCATTTGAGCACCTCGGCTGGACCAAACTTGTGAAAACGGATCGTGCGGGACATCGCAAACCTCGCCAATTGAACCTCTAATGCCTTGAACTCTAGCTGGGCTTTCAACCCAACACTATCTGTGGCTATTAATAGTCGACATGCCTGTCATTGATTCCGCAGCGGCGGCAATTTCGTGAAATGTTGTAGGAAACTGGAGCCGCTTTTGCAGGAAATCTGAATTACCCGGTGCAGAGTACCAGCCTTTCCCCGTAATATTCCTGCTGGCCATTGTTCTCATATGGCCGCTCACGTCAAGTTTGCTGACTCTGCCAGGACTCCAGATGAATCGTAATGACCTGCGTCGTGTCGACCTGAACCTGTTGATCGTTTTCGAAACATTGATGCACGAACGCAGCGTGACCCGTGCTGCGGAAAAACTGTTCCTCGGCCAGCCGGCCATCAGTGCGGCGCTCTCGCGCCTGCGCGGCTTGTTCGATGATCCTTTGTTTGTGCGTACCGGCCGCAGCATGGAGCCGTCCGCCCGGGCGATCGAAATTTTCGCCCTGCTGTCGCCGGCACTGGATTCGATTTCCACGGCCGTCAGCCGTGCGGCCGAGTTCGATCCTGCCACAAGTACCGCCGTGTTCCGCATCGGCCTTTCGGACGATGTCGAGTTCGCCTTGCTGCCCATGCTGCTCAAGCGCCTGCGTGCCGAATCGCCGGGGATTGTGCTGGTGGTGYGCAGGGTCAACTACATCCTGATGCCGGGGATGCTGGCGTCCGGGGAAATTTCCATCGGCGTCAGCTACACCACCGACCTGCCGGCCAATGCCAAGCGCAAAGTATTGCGCCGCAGCCAGCCGAAGCTGTTGCGTGCCGACACCGTCCCGGGGCCGTTGAGCCTGGATGACTACTGCGCTCGCCCCCATGCACTGGTGTCGTTCGCCGGCGACCTCAGCGGTTTTATCGATGAAGAACTGGAAAAACTCGGGCGCAAACGTCATGTGGTGCTCGCCGTGCCGCAGTTCAACGGGTTGAGCACCCTGCTCGCGGGCACCGACATCGTGGCTACGGTGCCGGACTACACGGCCGATGCACTGACGGCGGCTGGCGGTGTACGGGCAGAGGACCCGCCGTTGCCGGTGCGCAGCTTTGAACTGCATATGGCCTGGCGCGGGTCGCAGGATAACGATCCGGGAGAGCGCTGGCTGCGGTCGCGGATTCAGATGTTCTTTGGCGACCCTGAGAGTCTTTGAAAGGGGGCTGGCGCCTTATTATTCAAGGTGCGTAAGCTGGATTTAGCGCCATACAAAAGTCCACTGCTTCCGATCAATGACCCGGGCTACCCCAGCGCCTCTTTTGGGGGCGTTATTGGGGGCAAACACTGTGTACTAAAAAAGTTGCCCCCAACATAGAGACCCCAAGAATACACTAGCGGCGAGTGGCTGAGATTTGGGCAACTGACGGAATGACGTGCACGCTACAAACACTTAATCTGCTGACTGGCATGTATCGTCAAGGGGCTACCAATGTCGTTTGATCTCCACCACCTCCTGCTTGTATTCACCGCCTACATCGTGGGAGCAGCAAGCCCTGGCCCCAGCAACATGCGCATCATGGGCGTAGCCATGCACCAGGGCAGAAAACCTGCGCTTGTGCTGGCAGCAGGTGTAATCAGTGGTTCTTTTTTCTGGGGATCGATGGCCGCCACGGGCGTATCAGCCATTCTGGCCCAATACGCGCAGGCGCTCTTCGCCCTCAAAATAGTCGGAGGGATTTACCTGCTTTTCCTCGCCATCAAAGCTGGTCGCTCCGCCCTCAACCCTGACGAGCGCCTTCAAAAAGAACTGGCTGGCGCACCAACGGTTTCGGGCTTTGGCCTTTACCGGCGCGGCCTGCTTATGCACCTCACAAACCCGAAAGCGCTGCTGGGTTGGATCGCAACCATGACCCTGGGGCTGGGGCCACACGCGACGCCTGGAACAATTGTGATTATCCTGGCTGGCTGCGCCGTACTGAGCGTCACTATCTTCTGCAGCTATGCGATCATCTTCTCCACTGCAC
>NZ_JBGCUL010000357.1:0-4416 GCF_054177685.1 Pseudomonas sp. P5_A2_2 | reverse complement strand
GGCCAGTTCGCCCACTTCGTCGGCAGCATAGTCCGGGGCCAAAGGGGGGGCTAAACCGAGCAGTTGATCACGATGGCGTACCTGGCGGGCCAGCCGCACCACCGGCGCCATGACCTTGCGGGCCAGGACCCAGCCGAGAAATACCGCCAGCGCCAGGCTCAGTACGAAACCCACCAGCACCACGGCAAACAGCACCCGCTCACGCTCTTCGAAGTCGCTCTGGTCCTGCAACAGCACGTAACGTCGGCCGTCGACGATTTCGACCATGGCGTGGTACGACAGGTTTTCACGGAACACTTCATGAAAGCCCGGCTCCAGGTGCCGCAAATCCTTGGGCAACCTGAAATCGCCTGGCCCGCTGCTGAAGTAGAATAATTGGTCCGGCTCGGGACGATGGCGCCAGTCCGTGACATTGTCCATCAGCAACAGGCGCTGCAAATCGCCGCCCAGGCCTGCCGAAATCAGCTTTTCTTCCACTAGGTGCACGGTCGCCACGATGCCCATGGCAAAGGCACCCGCCACCAGTGCGCTCATCAGCGCAAAGGCAATGATGATTCGTTGAGAAAGGCTCTGCTTAAACTCCATCACGCCCCTCGGCCAGGCGATACCCCACACCGTGCACGGTTTGCAGCAATGGCTTGGCGAACGGCTTGTCGATCACCTGGCGCAGTTGGTGGACATGGCTGCGCAGGCTGTCGCTGTCCGGGCAGTCGTCGCCCCAGAGCGCTTCTTCAAGAATTTCACGGCGCAACACATGCGGGCTTTTCTGCATCAACACGGCCAGCAACTTCAGGCCGACCGGGTTGAGTTTCAGCAAGCGGCCTTCGCGTGTGACTTCCAGGGTGTCGAGGTCATAGCTCAGGTCGCCGACCTGCAAGGTCCGCCGTCCGCCGCCCTGGGTACGGCGCATGACCGCTTCGATACGCGCCGCCAGCTCAGACAGGGCGAACGGTTTGATCAGGTAGTCATCGGCACCGGACTTGAAGCCTTGCAGACGGTCATCCAGTTGATCGCGGGCCGTGAGCATGATCACCGGCGTTTCGCGGCGGGCATCTTCGCGCAGACGCTTGCACAGGGTGTAGCCGTCGATGCCGGGCAGCATGATATCGAGCACGATCAAATCGTAATGCTCGGTGGCTGCCAGATGCAGACCCGAAAGACCGTCCTGCGCGCAATCCACGGTATAGCCTTTGAGCCCCAGGTAATCGGCCAGGTTGGCCAGGATATCGCGGTTGTCTTCAACCAATAGAATTCGCATGGGTATCTCTCCGTCCACAGTAACGGCCGTCGTGGCCCGCGCAGCTTAAGGCCAAGTGTGGCCCACGGCTAGGGGAAGGCTGTGCATGGATCAATTCGCTCAACCAAAAGGTATGATTGACAGGTTTTTCACTATCGATTCACGCGCTGACTACAGTGGTCAGCCGAGACTCTCACGCGCTTGATAACAAGGAATACAAAAAATGGACTATTTGAAGACGGCACCCATGCGCTTTTTGCTGCTGGTGACCGGGTCCTGGCTGGTGATTTTTTTTCTGACTCGAACGGTCCTGCTGCTCACGCATCTGGATGAGGCCGGAAGCGGCTTCCTGTCGGTGTTCGGCATCGGCCTGCTTTACGACCTGGGCTTTATCGCTTACGCAGCGCTGCCAATGGGCCTCTACCTGTTGCTGTGCCCGCCGGCCTTGTGGCGCACTCGTGGCCATCGCTGGTTTCTTCAAGGTCTGCTGACCGTCAGTCTGTTCGCGATGCTGTTCACCTCGGTGGCCGAGTGGCTGTTCTGGGATGAATTCGGCGTGCGCTTCAACTTCATCGCCGTCGACTACCTGGTGTATTCCGACGAAGTACTTAACAACCTGCTGGAGTCATACCCGATCGGCACGCTGCTGAGCATTCTCGCCGTGTTGGCCGTGGTCCTGAGTCTTGCATTGCGTAAAGCTTTCAACGCAGCACTCGATGCACCGTTGCCGCCCCTGCGTGGCCGCTTGCTCAATGCACTCGGTTTGTTGATCGTCGCCGGCCTGAGCCTGCAGTTGCTCAGCCAGGATGCCCCGCGCGCCCAGGGCGGCAATGCCTATCAGAACGAGCTGGCGAGCAATGGTCCCTACCAGTTCTTCGCCGCGTTCCGTAACAATGAACTGGACTACCCGCAGTTCTACAGCACGCTGCCGTCGGCGGTCGTTGCACAACAGATTCGCGCCGAACTGGCAGAACCCAATGCCCGATTCGTTGGCCAGGACCCGCAGGACATCCGTCGGCAAATCGATAACCCGGGCACGCCGCGCAAGCCCAACATCGTGCTGGTCACCATTGAAAGTTTCAGCGCCAAGTACATGGGCAGCAACGGCGACACCCGCAACCTGACGCCCAATCTTGATGCCTTGCGCAAGCAGAGCCTGTATTTCAATAATTTCTACGCCACCGGCACCCGCACCGATCGCGGCCTGGAAGCCATCACCCTGGCGATTCCGCCGACGCCGGGGCGCTCGATCGTCAAGCGCGTAGGTCGCGAAAGCGGCTTTGCCAGCCTTGGCCAGCAACTCAATGCCGTGGGCTACGACAGTGTGTTTGTCTACGGCGGCCGCGGTTACTTCGACAACATGAATGCGTTTTTCAGCGGCAACGGTTATCGCGTAGTGGACCAGAGCAGCGTTGAAGAGTCGGAGATTCACTTCAAGAATGCCTGGGGCATGGCTGACGAGGATCTCTACAACCAGACGCTGAAACTGGCCGATGCCGACTATGCCAGGCAGCAGCCATTCCTGCTGCAACTGATGACAACGTCCAACCACCGCCCCTATACCTATCCGGAAAACCGGATCGACATCAAGTCCGGCAACGGCCGTAACGGCGCAGTGAAATACACCGACTACGCCATTGGTCAGTTCCTTGATCAGGCGCGTCAAAAACCGTGGTTTGACAATACAATCTTCATCTTCGTCGCCGACCACACTGCAGGCAGCGCCGGCAAGGAAGACTTGCCCATCGACAACTATCAGATTCCGCTGTTCATCTATGCACCCAAGCTGATCGAAGCTCGGGAAACGGCACAATTGGCTAGCCAGATCGATCTGGCGCCGACGTTGCTGGGCTTGCTCAATCTGGATTATGAATCGACGTTCTTTGGCCGCAACCTGTTGCAGGACAACCCATTGCCGCCTCGCGTGGTGCTCGGCAACTATCAGCACCTGGGGTTGTTCGACGGCAAGGACCTGGCGATCTTGAGCCCGCGCCAGGGATTGCGTCGTCACGATGACGCCCTGACTGAAAGCCGCGAGTCCCGGTCGACCGCCGATGACCCGCTGATTACCCGCGCAATCACCTATTACCAAACCGCCAGTTATGGCTTCAAGCAACAGCTGCTTGGCTGGAAAGCACCCAAGGAGGGTGCCGGCCAAGTCGGCGAACGTTAACCGAATCGCCCCGGGCCGATGCCCCGGGGCTTGTTCCTTTGTTCAGGATCCACCATGTCATCAACCGCTGTCCGCCCCACCCCTCGCCCGCTCAATTTCCGGKTGTACCTGGGGGTTCCCGCCGTTGCGGCGATCATTCTGGTGTTGCTCGAACTGACCTCACTGGACATGGACCTTGCCAAGCTGTTCTACGACCCCGTCGCAGGTGACTTCATCGGACGGCACAGTTACTTCCTGGAAAACATCCTGCATACCCGCGCCAAGCAGGTGGTCATTGCCTTCTCGGTATTTGCGATCGTTGTCTACGTTGCCTCGTTTTTCATGATCAAGCTCAAACCGTACAAGCGCGAACTGGGTTGCCTGGTGCTGTCCCTGGGCCTTGCGACTTCCTTTGTCACGCCCATGAAAGCGGTGACCGCTGTGCAATGCCCCTGGAGCCTTGAGCAATTCGGCGGTCACGAGACCTACAGCGAATTGTTGAGCCATCGCCCGGCTACCGAAAAACCGGGACGTTGCTGGCCTGGCGGCCATGCGGCCACCGGCTTCACCCTGTTTGCCCTGTTTTTCGTATTGCGTGATCGTCGCCCGCGCATGGCTCGCGCAGCGTTTGTCTTCGCCTTCGCTCTCGGCTCGGTGTTCTCCATCGGGCGGATGATGCAGGGCGCGCACTTCTTCTCGCACAACGTGTGGACGGCGGTGTTCTGCTGGCTGATTTGTTTGGGGTCGTATTACTACGTTCTGTATCGGCCGGCTTTGAAGGCTGAACGCGGGACCACTGCAGAACCTGTCGGCGCCTGACCTGACAGCCACGCTCCCACAGAGACGATGCAGACCCTGTGGGAGCGTGGCTTGGTCCGGGCGGCGCTCCGACGATGGGCGCGACGCGATCTCCAGCCAACCCCAAATTGAAGGCCATAAAAAACCCCGCCTGCTTTCGCAGGCGGGGTTTTTTCGTACAGGGGTAAGGCTGGCTTACAGCAGGCCGCCCATGCCGCCCAGACCGCCC
>NZ_JBGCUL010000356.1:0-4420 GCF_054177685.1 Pseudomonas sp. P5_A2_2 | reverse complement strand
ACCCTCCTCGGTGAAGCCCCGGCCTCGCGGGTCAAACGGGCGAACGCGGTGATCGGTGAGGTGCTGGATGATACGGACGACCTCAATGTCACCATCGACCCGATCATGAAAAGCTACATGGTGCTGCTGGGAAGCCGGCGTGCCTTTATCGTTTCGCCCAAGGACTTCGACGAGACCGAATACGACTCGGTACAGCAGGCCGCCGAAGCCGCGGCTGACAAGCTGCGCCAGGTCGTGGCCGAAACCCGGGAAGCCCGCAGCCTGCAATTGATCCTGCGCTCCGTGGTCGCCGCGCTGCTCGCCACCGGCATTTACATTGCGCTGCTGTTCGGCATGTCGTACCTGCGGCGCAGAGTGCTGAAGACACTGCCCGAACTGATGCATCGGCACACCCAGGCCCTGAAAGTCGGACGGGTTCCTCTGGTCGACGCCAATTTCCTGTATCCGTTGGCCAGCCGCCTGCTGGCGCTGGTGCGCTGGATCGTCGTGATGCTGTTTACCTACGAATGGCTGGGCTTTGTCCTGTCACGCTTTCCCTATACCCGTCCCTGGGGCGAAAGCCTTAACAACTATCTGCTGGAGCTCGGCGGTTATCTGCTGCAGGGGATCGTCGGTGCCATACCCGGGCTGGGCGTGGCGCTGGCGATCTTCTTTATCGCCCGCGGCGCAACCGCGTTCATGCGGCGGATACTGCGGCGCATGGCTGTACCGGGAACCCTGAGCTGGTTGAACCATGAAACCCTGCAACCGACCCAACGCCTGACGTCCCTGGCGATCTGGCTGTTTGCCCTGGCCATGGCCTATCCGTACCTGCCGGGTGCCGGCACCGATGCATTCAAAGGGTTGTCGGTGTTGATCGGCCTGATGATTTCCCTGGGCGCCACCAGCGTGGTGGGCCAGGCGGCGGCGGGGTTGATCCTGACCTACACCCGAACCCTGCGTCCCGGCGAATTTGTGCGCATTGGCGACTACGAAGGCACGGTGACCGAACTGGGCATGTTCACCACCAGCATTCGCACCGGCCTGGGCGAGGTGCTGACCCTGCCCAACTCGATGATCACCGGCACCGTCACCAAGAACTACTCGCGGGTGGTACAAGGCCCCGGCTACGTGGTCGACACCGTCGTGACCATCGGCTACGACACGCCGTGGCGGCAGGTGGAGGCGATGCTGCTGGAGGCCGCAAAACGTACGCCAGGGGTACTCGAAGTACCGCCGGCCCAAGTGTTCCAGACGGCATTGTCGGACTTCTACCCGGAATACCGGCTGGTAGCCCAGGCCATTCCCAGTCAGCCCCGGCCGCGCGCCGTGCTGCTGAGCATGCTGCACGCCAACATCCAGGATGTGTTCAATGAGTACGGTGTGCAGATCATGTCGCCGCACTACCTGGGCGATCCGCAACAGGAGAAATGGGTGCCCAGGGACAAGTGGTACCCGGCCCCCGCGCAGGAATCGAAGGAATCCTGATTACACTTGAAAGGGCGTTCGCACCATGATCGAGTGTTGAGCGACCGGCAAGGCCGCTCGGTTGTAGCGGTGTTAAAAAAGCATATAGGCGGATGCGGTCGTCTGGTTCAGGTCGATCTCGCCGACCTCCAGCACTTCGTATTCAGCGCGCAGGCCGACGTTGCGAAAGACATCGACCTCCAGGCCGACACCGTAGGTCAGGTCAACCCCGGTATCGTCGTCGGTGGCATTGCCGTCGGCGTCCCAGGCGTGAGCACCGACACTGCCGAATACCCGCAGCCGATCGCCCAGGGGAAAGCCGACATGGGCGGCAGCCTGGGCCGATTTGCCTTCGAAATCGACATTCTTGTCCTTGAATTGACCCAGGTCGACGTAGGCCCCCTCGAAGGCCAGGTAGCTATTGACGCGATACCCTGCATAAACCTTGTAGCTGGTGTCGTCGTCGTCCAGTCTGGATTCGTCGGTCTGTATGCTGCTTACGCCAGCTCCAAGATATAAACCTTTGTCATCGGCGAGCGCCTGAAAAGACAGCAGCGATAGCAGTGAAGCGAAGCCAAGGTTTCGAAGTCGCATGTGTGGTGGAGTCCTTGTACAGGTTTGTCTGGTGTTAGGGTTCGGCGAGCATTTGAGTGGCCGAGAGGGGTTAATAGAAGTCATTGATTGATATTTTGGCGTCGTAAGGCGGGATGTTTGCCGGGCATTGAAAGTAGCGTCTTGCCAGTGCTTGAACAGGCAGCGCTTTGCAGAACAACCAGCCTTGCGCCAATACAACCCCCTCCGAAACCAGATGCGGCAGTTGCTCCTGAGTCTCCACACCTTCGGCCACGACCTTGAGCCTCAGCGACTTGGCCAACCGGGCAATATGGCGCCACAAGGCGTCCTTGGCCGCGATCTTGCCGTCTGCGATGAACGAGCGGTCTATTTTAAGAATGTCGAAAGGCACTGAATCCAGGAGCGAGAGGTTGCAATTGCCGGTGCCGAAGTCGTCCACGGCAATGCGGTGTCCGCACGCACGAAGCCGTCGCAATTGCAGGGCGGCAGGCTTCTGATCGAGCAGGGTCCTTTCGGTGATTTCAAAGGCCATGGCGGACACAGGCATGTTGTAGGTTGCCAGCACGCTGGCCACATAGTCTGGGAGGCTCGGGTCCTGAATATCCTGGGCGCAAAGATTGACCGTAATGTAGAAGTCCTTGCACGCCCAAAGGTAGGTGCTGTAATCCTCCGCGACTTGTCGAATCACCGAACGCGTAAGTTGGCGGATCAAGCCAGACTTCTCCGCCACCGGGATGAAAACATCCGCAGGCACCTGGGCGCCGTTGTCGTTCCAGTGGGAAAGTGATTCGGCGCCCACCAGATAGCCCGTCGTCAAATTGACGATAGGCTGGTAGTGAACACCCAGGGTGCTGGCTTTCAGGGCATTGCGAAGTCGTACGGCAGTAGAGGTGTAATGTCGTTGAATACACCTTGCGAGCAAAAGCAGTGCTGCGAACACGCACGTAAGGCCAATGAATAATTTGAATTTGAGACCTGTCAGGTAGCTCAACGGAAGAGAAATGACCGAGATCAGTTCATTTCGGTTGCCCGCAAAGGCGATGAGGACCTTGTCTGCCGAGATAACCAGTTCTTCAAGGTGGAAGGGCTTGCGCATCTTCAACGGCTGAGGCCCCGTGGAGGCAATGGGCGCTGCTCCGCCGGGGCCGATGAGGTCCAGTTGCAGGTCTTCGGGAAACTTCAAGTTGTCGAGCAGGATCTTCTTGTTTGCCCAGACGTAGGTTGACTGTTCCGACACAATGATGAAGTCGGTGTCCGCAGAAACTGCGTGACCAGAATCGACCCAATAGCTTCGCTTTCCAACGGAGAACTTGCGCTTCTCGTTATCGGCCAGTATCGACTGGAGTTCTTGTCCGTGGGAGGAACAGATCTTGCCATTGGGCAACTGAATTGCCGCTTGATCGACAAATCGCAGGTTTTTAATCAGGTCGGCCAGTTGTGAATATTGCTCGGCGGAGCATTCCTGGCCCGAACGATCGAGATCGCCGAGGGTTTCCAGTACTTTGTCGATCTGCGCATTGGGCTCCACTTGAGCAGCACGCAGATCGGCATATACGTTATTCAACTTCCGTGCAACGAATTGATCGGCCAGTCCTCCGGCACAGAGCCATGCGGCCCAGCACGTCGCAGCAATCAGGCATACAGTGACTGCGTGCCTTCCAGGTAACGCTTTATATGCGGCAATCATCGAAAAACCCCGAGGTATCAATATTTCACTTTGCACCCTGTAGTCGCGGATTAAAGGTCCTCAGTACCAGTCAATTACCCAGGCCAATAAGATGCCGCTGGCATAGACGGCAATGCACAGTGCGATTTTCTGCTTGAGTGGCAGTGTGTTTATTCGATGATGCATGCTTATCTCCTTGAGCGGGCAAATAAGCAATGGTGGGGCTCTGTGGTTAATCAAAGGAAATTATTAATCATCATTTGCAGGGCTTGGCTGAGTTGCGCCTGGCCGTTTCTGACGGAGTCTCCCCGTAAGCAATCTGATACGCCTTGGAAAACCGGCCCAGATGGTGAAAGTTCCAGAACATTGCGGTTTCTGTCACGGTGGGCCACGTTTTATTAATCAGGTCGCGGCGGGCACTGGCGAGTCTCAGGTTTCTGATGTAAGCGATTGGCGACATCCCGAACGTTTCAATAAAGCCAAAATGCAGGGTGCGCGTGGTGGTATCAAGTTGCCTTACGAGCGACTTTATAGTGAGCGTTTTTTTTGTGTTTTCATGGATGTACTGTATGGCTTCTATCGCCACCTTTCTTCTTGTCGGGACTTTGCGGCTGAAACCGCCAGCGGGTGTCAACGACTTCAATAGAGAAGCTAGCACTGCGCTTTCAATCGCTGAACCCTCTGCTGCGCTGCGTTGTGCTGAGGCAGCGTCGTTGATGTCGACACAGCAAGCGC
>NZ_JBGCUL010000355.1:0-4442 GCF_054177685.1 Pseudomonas sp. P5_A2_2 | reverse complement strand
CTCTTGAATTGAATGCCCTCTACAAGTCCTATGGCGCCCATCGCGCCCTGGACAACGTCAGCCTGTCGGTGCCCAGCGGCAGTCGCACGGTGATCGTCGGTCCTTCCGGCTCCGGTAAAACCACGTTGCTGCGGATGATTGCCGGCTTCGAATTCCCCGACGCCGGGCGTCTTTCGCTCAATGGCCAGACCCTGGTCGACGGCACCCACGAAGTGCCGGCCCATCAACGTCTGATCGGCTATGTGCCGCAGGACGGCGCACTCTTTCCACACATGACCGTGGCCGCGAACATCGGCTTTGGCCTGGCGACCAAGGGCACGGAAAAACAACAGCGAATCGCCGAACTGATGGACAGCGTGGCGCTGGACGCGAAGATGGCCGAGCGCTGGCCCCATGAATTGTCCGGTGGTCAGCAACAGCGAGTGGCCCTGGCCCGGGCGTTGGCGCAACAGCCACGGCTGATGCTGCTGGACGAGCCGTTCTCGGCGCTCGATACCGGATTGCGCGCGGCGATGCGCAAGATGGTTGCGCGATTGCTGGAAGACGCGGGCGTCACCACCATTCTGGTCACCCATGACCAGAGTGAAGCCCTGTCGTTCGCCGACCAGTTGGCAGTGATGCGCCATGGCCGAYTGGTCCAGTCAGGGCACCCGCTGGACCTTTACCGCTATCCCGAAGACGAACAGACCGCGTTGTTTCTGGGGGATGCCGTGGTCATGCCCGCTCGCATCGAGGCGGGTTGGGCCCATTGCGACCTGGGGCGGATCCCGGTCAACAACCACCGCAATAACAAGTTGGCGCAGATCATGCTGCGCCCCGAACAGCTGCAACTGGCCAGCATCCTCCCCAGCGACCCGCAAGACAGCGGTTGCCGGGCCGTGGTCACTGATCGGGATTTCAGCGGCAATACTTGCACGCTGACGGTGGAACTCCAGCCATTGACCTGCAACCAGCAAACGGGCCGATCACTGCTGGTGCGCAGCTCAGGCATGTATGCGCCACCGGCCGGCAGCGCGGTTCAGGTCTCGACCATTGGCCACGCCCATGTACTGAGCGAGATTTAATCGCTTACAAATCGAATCGATCCACTGCCCGACGTCGCTCATTGTCGTCGCGCACATCGTAGTTGGCCGTGGTCTGGATGTTGCTGTGGTGTGCCAGTTTCTGTGCAATCGACAAGTCATGCTCTTCGATTACCCGGGTGATGAATGAACGCCGGAAGTCGTGGGGCATGATTTTCACCCCGACCTGCGCCCCCCGCTGCCGGGCGATGTAGTAAATCGCATGTTTGGTGATGCGCTCACGGGTGATGTGGCTGCCACGGCGGATGCGGTTGAACAGAAACGGGTCGTCCGCCTCACCGTCCTTGAGCAACGAACGGCGCAGCTCGAGCCAGGCTTCAAGCTTGGCGAAGGCCCAGGCCGGGGCGTACTTGATCAATTGCTTGTTGCCCTTGGCAGTCACCCGCAGACTGCGCTCCGTGAAATCGACCTGGTCCAGTTCCAGGTTCACCGATTCGGATTTGCGCATTCCCGAACCGTACAGAATCCCGATGATCGCTGCATCCCGCAGGCCTTGCGGCCGCGGATCGGCGGCGCAGACCGCCATCAGTTCCTGAATCAGCGTGCGTCTGAGATTGCGCCCCTGGGACAGCCGTGTACCGGCCATGCCCTTCACCGAACGCATCTTCAACAGATGCTCCTGAGAGATCAGGCTCATGCGCCATGCTTCGTTCATTACCCCGCGCACCGCGTTGACATACAGCGAAGATGTGTTCGGCGCATAGCCGTCTGAACGCAATGTAGCCACAAGTGCGATCACATCTTCGGGCTGCAGGTTGTGCCAGGGTATTTCCTCGATATCGTGATCTTCGAAGCCCAGGCGGTCGGCGGCATCCTGCAGCACATAACGCATGGTCAGTTGGCTGGACGGCGCCAGTCGCGCCAGATACAGGGTCAGCGGATTGGTGAGGGGCGTGCGTGAATCAGTTACAGGTAAGTCAATCAAACGAAACGGCCTTGAATTAAAACAGTTCAATGAAGCAACTAAGAAGTGAAATAACGATGATGTAAAAGACATTACAGCTGTAGGACTTTTCCCAAGAACCGCCATACATGCGGGAAGTCTGAACAGCGGCTTAATAGATTTCAGATAAACGATTCCCCAACCGTTTTTTCATGTTCCTTTCACAAAATCGGGCATAACCTTCTATAGAATCGGCGCAGCCCAGATGGACGTCCAACCTGCCGGCGATGGCGAAAAAAGTCAACTGATGCAATTTTTTACCTCCAGCCCATAACTAGTTGATTTGATGCAGGTTCTGATTTAGCGTCTATGCTGATTTTTGGATCCCTTTTAGCCTCAAAGGCTATTTACGTTTTCAGCCCCCGAGGTGCCCATGAGTCAGGCGTTTCTCCCTTTCTCCCGTCCCAGCATCGGCGACGAAGAAATCGCGGCCGTAGAGCAAGTATTGCGCTCCGGGTGGATCACTACCGGACCGAAGAACCAGGCACTGGAAGAACACTTCGCCAACTACGTCGGTTGCCGGCATGCCGTGGCACTTTCCTCGGCCACCGGCGGGATGCATATCACCCTGCTGGCATTGGGTGTCGGTCCCGGCGATGAAGTCATTACGCCCTCGCAGACCTGGGTTTCCACCGCCAACATGATCACCCTGCTGGGTGCCACGCCGGTGTTCGTCGACATCGACCGCGACACGCTGATGACCGACGTGGCCGCTATCGAAGCGGCGATCACTTCGCGCACCAAAGCCATTATCCCGGTGCATTACGCCGGCGCGGCATTCGACCTCGATCCGCTCTACGCTCTGGCCGACAAACACGGCATTGCCGTGATCGAAGACGCCGCCCACGCGGCAGGCACTTTCTATAAAGGTCGCCACGTCGGCTCCAAAGGCACGGCGATCTTCTCGTTCCACGCGATCAAGAACATGACCTGCGCCGAAGGCGCCATGTTCGTCAGCGACGATGAAGCCCTGGCCTCGCGGGTACGCATGCTCAAGTTTCACGGGCTGGGGGTTGATGCCTACGACCGCCTGACCCACGGCCGCAAGCCCCAGGCCCAAGTGGTCGAACCCGGCTTCAAGTACAACCTGGCTGACATCAACGCGGCCATCGCACTGGTGCAGCTGGAACGCCTGGACGAGATCAACGCCAGGCGCACTCAACTGGCCCAGACCTACTTGCAGCGCCTGGAGGGCTTGCCGGTGCAACCGCTGGCCGTCCCCACCTATTCGCAAAAACACGCCTGGCATCTGTTCATCCTGCGTATCGACGCCGAGCGGTGCGGGCTGGATCGCGAAGCGTTCATGAAAGCTCTCCAGGAACAGAATGTCGGTACCGGCATTCACTTCATCGCCACACACCTGCACACCTACTACCGCCAGCGTTACCCTAACCTGTACCTGCCCAACACCGAATGGAATTCGGCGCGGCTGTGTTCGATCCCGTTGTTCCCCGACATGACCACCGATGATGTCGAGCGCGTCGTTGGTGCCATCGAAAACTGTATGGACAGAAGCCTTTGAGACCTTACCCAATCAACTTCGTTTCGATCGTCATTCCGGTCTACAACGAACAGGAAAGCCTGCCTGAATTGCTCCGGCGCACCGAAGCGGCTTGCCAGCAGTTGCACCAGGCCTATGAAATCGTGCTGGTCGACGACGGCAGCCGCGACGACTCCGCACAGATCCTGGAAGACGCCGCCTCCCGCGAAGGCAGCCCGGTGGTGGCKGTGATCCTCAACCGCAACTACGGCCAGCACGCGGCGATCATGGCCGGTTTCGAACAGTGCAAGGGCGATGTCGTCATCACCCTCGATGCCGACCTGCAAAACCCGCCCGAAGAAATCCCGCGGCTGGTGGCCCAGGCCGAACTTGGCTATGACGTCGTCGCGACTGTACGCAACAACCGCCAGGACTCGGCCCTGCGCCGCTGGCCATCGAAACTGATCAACCTGGCCGTGCAGCGCTCCACCGGCGTAGCCATGAGCGACTACGGCTGCATGCTCCGCGCCTACCGACGCACCATTGTCGATGCCATGCTCGCCTGCCGTGAACGCAGCACCTTCATTCCGATCCTGGCCAACAGCTTTGCCCGCCATACTACGGAAATCCCCGTGACCCACGCCGAGCGTGAACACGGCGATTCCAAGTACAGCCCCATGCGCCTGATCAACCTGATGTTCGACCTCGTCACCTGCATGACCACCACGCCGCTGCGACTGCTGAGCATCGTCGGCGTCGGCATGGMGGCCCTGGGCGCGCTGTTCGCTATTGCACTGATCCTGCTGCGCCTGGTGTTCGGCGCCGGCTGGGCCGGTGGCGGTACCTTCGTACTGTTCGCCGTGCTGTTCGTCTTCACCGGTGGTCAATTCATCGGCATGGGCCTGCTGGGTGAATACCTGGGCCGCATGTAYAGCGA
>NZ_JBGCUL010000354.1:0-4457 GCF_054177685.1 Pseudomonas sp. P5_A2_2 | reverse complement strand
GATGTTGAATGTCAGTCCGCTATCGCGAGCAAGCTCGCTCCCACAGGGGGGCGGTGCGGCTTCTGGCTATTGCCCAGTGCTTTTAGTGCTGCAGAATCTTGTTGAGGAAGTGCTGCGTACGATCCGCACGGGCGTTGATGTCGCCGAAGAACTCCTCTTTCTTGCAGTCTTCGATGATCTTGCCGGCGTCCATGAAGATCACCCGGTCCGCCACTTTACGGGCGAAGCCCATTTCGTGGGTCACGCACATCATGGTCATGCCTTCGTGGGCCAGTTGCACCATCACGTCGAGCACTTCGTTGACCATTTCCGGGTCCAGCGCCGAGGTCGGTTCGTCGAACAGCATGACGATCGGGTCCATCGCCAGCGCACGGGCAATCGCCACGCGCTGTTGCTGGCCACCCGACAGTTGGCCCGGGTGCTTGTGGGCATGGGCCGAGAGACCGACGCGCTCGAGCAGTTGCAGGCCTTTTTTGGTGGCTTCTTCCTTGCTGCGGCCCAGCACCTTGATCTGCGCGATGGTCAGGTTTTCTGTAATGGTCAGGTGCGGGAACAGCTCGAAGTGCTGGAACACCATGCCCACGCGGGAACGCAGTTTCGGCAGGTTGGTCTTCGGGTCGGCGATGGAGGTGCCGTCGACCACGATGTCGCCTTTCTGAAACGGCTCCAGGGCGTTGACGCACTTGATCAGGGTCGATTTGCCGGAACCGGACGGCCCGCACACCACGATCACTTCGCCTTTTTTGACCTCGGTGCTGCAATCAGTCAGTACCTGGAAGTCCCCATACCACTTGTTGATGCTTTTGATAGAGATCATACGGCGAACCTTTTTTGCAGACGCTTGACCAGCCGCGAGGCGGCAAAGCTGATGGTGAAGTACACGAGGCCGGCGAAAACCAGGAACTCATTGGAGCGGCCAATGATGTCGCCACTGGCGCGCGAAGCATTGAGGAAGTCCACCAGGCCGACGGCGTRGACCAGCGAGGTGTCCTGAAACAGGATGATGCTCTGTTGCAGCAACAGTGGGGTCATCTTGCGGAATGCCTGCGGCAGGATGATCAGGCGCATCATCTGGCCATAAGTCATGCCCAGCGCCTGGGCAGCGCCCATCTGGCCCTTGGGAATCGACTGCACACCGGCGCGGACGATTTCGCAGAAGTATGCCGCTTCGAACATCATGAAGGCCACGATGCAGGAGGCGAACGCGCCGATCGGCGTGTCTTCGCCGGTGATCCAGCGCAGCACGAACGGCACCGCCAGGTAGAACCAGGTGATGACCAGCAGCAACGGGATCGAACGGAAATAGTTGACGTAGGCGCCCGCGATGTTCGACAGCACTTTGCTGTGGGACAGACGCATCAATGCCAGGATGGTGCCGAGGATGATCCCGCCGACCACGCCCATGGCCATCAGCTTGAGGGTCATGATCATGCCGTTCCACAGGCCCGGCAGGGACGGGATGATGCCCGAGAAGTCGAATTCCATCATTTACCCCCTACGGAAATCAGGCCCGGTACGGCGACTTTCTTCTCGACCATGCGCATCAGCAGCATCAGGCTCATGTTCAGGGTGAAGTAGATCAGCGTTGMCAGGGTGAAGGCCTCGAACAGGTTGGCGGAAAACTCGGCAGTCTGTTTGGTCTGCGCCAGCAGTTCCATCAGGCCGATCAGCGAGGCCACGGACGTGTTCTTGAATACGTTCAAAAATTCCGAGGTGAGCGGCGGAATGATGATCCGGTAGGCCTGGGGCAGCAGCACGTTCCAGTAGATCTGCGGCAGCTTGAAACCCATGGCRCGGGCYGCGGATTCCTGGCCYTTGGGCAGGGCCTGGATACCGGTGCGCACCTGTTCGCAAACSCGGGCSGTRGTGAACAGGCCCAGGCACACCACGACGCTGAGGAAGGCCGAGGTGGTCGGGTTCAGATCCTGCTTGTACCACTCTTGCAGGTCCGGCGGCAGCAGGTCAGGTACCAGGAAGTACCAGATGAACAGCTGAACCAGTAGCGGCACGTTACGGAAGAGTTCGACGTAGCAGGTGGCGATGCCCGATACGATGCGGTTCGGCACAGTACGCATGACGCCCAGGATCGAGCCCAGTGTCAGGGCGATGATCCAGGCCGCGATGGCGATGCCGATGGTCCAGCCCAAACCGGTCACGTACCAGTCGAAATAGGTCTCGCTGCCCACGCCGGTGGACTTGAAGAACACGCCCCAGTCCCAGTTGTAATTCATTAGGGTCTCCCCTCGGATTCGATCGATGTACAAATACCCGCTTGGGGGAAGCTCCGTTCCCGCCTGTCCTTGAGGGACAGGCACACGCGCCCGGCTCGACAGCCACCGGTTCGAGTGTTTCCAAAAAATGCCAGCAGGGAGTGACCATCTCCTGAAAGGGCATGCGCCCTGTCAGGAGATAAGGTTAGTCAGAAATCAGGATTTCTTGTCGTCAGCCGCTTTATCGGTCGGATTGGCGATCAGGGCCTTGAGCTCGTTGCTCATCGGGAAATTCAGGTTCAGGCCTTTTGGCGGGATTGGCTGCATGAACCATTTTTCGTAGATCTTGTTGATCTCGCCCGATGCGTAGGTGGCCTTGATGGCGTCATCCACAGCCTTTTTGAACGGCTCGTCGCCTTTGCGCACCATGCAACCGTAGATTTCGTAGGACTGCGGAGTACCGGTCACTGCCCAGTCTTTCGCATTCTTGGCCTTGGCTGCTTCACCTGCCAGCAGGGCGTCGTCCATCATGAAAGCCACGGCACGGCCGGTTTCCAGCATCTGGAAGGATTCGCCATGGTCTTTGGCGGAGATGACGTTCATGCCCATCTGCTTGTCGGCGTTCATCGCCTTGAGGATGCGCTCGGAGGTGGTGCCGGCGGTGGTCACGACGTTCTTGCCGGCCAGGTCAGGGAAATCCTTGTACTTGGAGTCTGCCTTGGACAGCAGACGAGTACCGATTTCGAAGATGCCAACGGAGAAGTCAACTTGCTGCTGACGCTCGACGTTGTTGGTGGTGGAGCCGCACTCCAGGTCCACGGTGCCGTTCTGCACCAGCGGGATGCGGGTTTGCGAAGTCACCAGGTTGTACTTGACCTGGAGGTTCGGCATATCGAGGTCTTTTTTCAGCGCTTCGACGACTTTCAGCTGGATGTCGTGGGAGTAGCCGACCGGTTTGCCGGAAGCATCCGCGATGTAGGAGAACGGAATGGAAGCGTCACGATGCCCGAGGGTGATGACGCCGGACTCTTTGATCTTCTTCAGGGTGCCGGTCAGTTCGGCGGCGAAAACTGGCGTGCTGATCAGAGCGGCAGCAATGGCTGCGCCCAGGATGTGGGGAACGATGCGCATCAAATTTTCCTCGACATTGTTTTTTTTATGGAGCCAGTTCATCGGCCCTTTTGTGCTGCAAATCGCCTGAGCGCTACTGAGAGAGGGCGCAAAGGACATTCGTCGAAGAAGTGTAGAGCATGACTCGTGCCAGACCAGTGACAATAGGTCATGTTATTGATTTATAAGGAAATTAAATATTTATGGCGCGAATATTGAGGTTGGATGATCCGGTTAACCGAACTGACCCGCAGGTCGCGTTCGGAAAACCGAATGGTAGTTGGGTGCTACTTGGCTGTCAGGGATATTTGCGCTTGTCCGGGGCGGGCGGGAAGTACTGATACAACCAGGTTTCGCTCAGCGTGCGGTCGTTGGTGCGGATGAACAGGCGCAGCTCGACAGGCTCCACGCTGTCATTGGTCGGGTACCAGTCAAACAGGATGCGGTAGCCCTTGATGTCATCGAGCTTGAGAACGCTGAAATCCTTGACCTCGCCGTTCGAGCAAGTGACCACCGGCTCGATACCGGCGCCTTCGGGCAAACGGTCCAGACCGCCGCCGGTGAAGTCCACGGCAAACCGCCGCGCCCAGACTGGCGGGTAATGCTCGCCCGGCGCCCAGCCTTCGGTGAATCCGCCCATGCCTGAACGGGTCGCATTGACCCGCGCCAGTGGCGTACCGACCGGGGGCAGTGCGCTCCAGTAGAGTTTGTAGCCGTAGTTCAGCGAATCGCCGGCCGCTACCGGTTTCTTCGGGGTCCAGAAGGCGACGATGTTGTCCATGGTTTCGCCGGTGGTCGGAATCTCCAGCAGATCGATCGAGCCTTCGCCCCATGCGGTGGTCGGTTCGACCCACAGGCTCGGGCGGCGGCTGTACCAGTCGACGGTGTCCTGATAACTGGCGAACTCGTGGTCGGTCTGTACCAGGCCGAAGCCCTTCGGGTCGGTATCGGCGAAGGCATTGAATTGCAGGGTCGCCGGGTTATTCAGCGGGCGGCAGATCCACTCGCCGTTGCCGCGCCACATGGCCAGGCGGTCGGAGTCATGGATTTGCGGGTGAATGGTGTCGCACATCCGGCGCTCGTGGGTGCCGCAACTGAACATGCTGGTCATCGGCGCGATGCCCAACTGGTCGATGG